>JAITDH010000124.1 GCA_031282665.1 Zoogloeaceae bacterium
ATCGGGTCCAATCTGGTGCGCGCCCTGAATGAGCGGGGGGAGCGGCGGATCATCGCGGTAGACAATCTTTCCCGCGCGGAGAAGTTCAGGAATCTGGTGGATTGCGAGATTGCGGATTATCTCGACAAGGAGGATTTCATCGACCGCCTCCAGCATGGCTATTTCGACGGGGAGATCGAGGCCATCCTGCATCAGGGCGCCTGTTCCGATACGATGGAAACGAACGGGCGCTACATGATGGAAAACAACTACCGTTATTCCACCATCCTGCTCGACTGGTGCCTGGAGCAGGACGCGCGCCTGCTTTACGCTTCCAGCGCCGCGACCTACGGGGGAGGCGGCGTGTTCCGCGAGGAGCGGGAATATGAAGCGCCGCTGAACGTCTATGGCTATTCCAAGTTCCTCTTCGACCAGGTCGTGCGCCAGCGCCTGCCGGAAACCGGCACGCAGGTGGTCGGGCTGCGCTACTTCAACGTCTATGGCCCGCGCGAGCAGCACAAGGGACGGATGGCCTCCGTGGCCTTCCATCATTTCCAGCAGTGGAAGAGCGAAGGCAGGGTGAAGCTCTTCGCCGGTTCGCACGGTTACGCGAATGGCGCGCAGGAGCGGGATTTCGTCTGGGTCGGCGACGTGGCGAAGGTGAATCTCTTTTTCTTCGATCATCCGGAAAAATCCGGCATCTTCAATCTCGGCACGGGGCGGGCGCAATGCTTCAACGATGTCGCCGTCGCCGCCATCAACGGCTGCCGGAGGCTGGCGGGAGAGGCGCCGTTGAGCCTGGCGGGCATCGTCGGGCAGGGCCTGCTGGAGTACATTCCCTTCCCCGAGGCGCTGGAGGGCAAATACCAGGCGTTCACGCAGGCGGACATTTCCCGCCTGCGGGAGGCTGGCTATGACGAGCCTTTCGCCTCGGTGGAGGAAGGGGTTGGGCAATATGCCGCCGCCTGTTGGGGAAAAGAGATATGAACGAGCCGCTATTCAAGACCCTGGAGGATTATGTCGGCAATACGCCGCTGGTGCGCCTGAGGCGCTTGCCGGGGGAGGAAAACGCGCAACGCGGGAATATCCTGCTGGTCAAGCTGGAGGGCAACAATCCGGCGGGGTCGGTGAAGGACAGGCCGGTGCTTTCGATGATCCAGGAGGCGGAGGCGCGGGGCTTGATCTGTCCCGGCGATACCCTCATCGAGGCGACTTCCGGCAATACCGGCATCGCGCTCGCCATGGTCGCCGCGATGCGCGGCTACCGGATGCTGCTCATCATGCCGGAAAACCAGAGTGTCGAGCGCCGGCAGACGATGCGCGCCTTCGGCGCGGAACTGGTGCTCACGCCGCAGGATGGCGGCATGGAGCTGGCGCGCGACCTGGCCAGGAAGATGGGCGAAGAGGGCAAGGGCATCGTGCTCGACCAGTTCGCCAACCCGGACAATCCTTCCGCGCATTTCACGGGAACCGGCCCGGAAATCTGGCACGATACCGCCGGGCGGGTGACGCATTTCGTGGCCTCCATGGGGACGACCGGCACCCTCATCGGCACCGCCCGCTTCCTGAAGAAAAAGAATCCGAAGATCCGCATCATCGGCTGCCAGCCGGGCGACGGCAGCCAGATCGCGGGCATCCACAAATGGCCGGTTCCCTATCTGCCGAAAATCTACGATGCGAAATGGGTGGACAGGCTGGACTACGTCTCCCAGGCCGAGGCCGAGGAAATGGCCCGGCGGCTGGCGCGGGAAGAGGGCATTTTCGCCGGCGTGTCTTCCGGCGGCGCGCTCGTCGTGGCCCTGCGCGTCGCCCAGGAGACGGAAAACGCGGTCATCGTCAGCATCGTGTGCGACCGGGGCGACCGCTACCTTTCCACCGGCGTATTCCCGGCTTGAGGCGTGGCATGCGCAGCGGGTGTTTCTGCCTCGCCTGGCTTTTTTGTCTCTTCGGCGGACTGGCCAGCGCCCAGCAATCCCTGGGCCTGGACCTGAACGTCGGCCGCATCCACCATCCCCTTTTCGAGATTTCCGACCTGCGCCTGAACCTCCAGGGCAAGGGCGGCACCCTGCTCATGGAGCATCTGGAACTCTTCGGGCAAAGCTGGCGGCAGGTGCAAATCGACTGCGCGCGGCTGCAACTGGAGAGCGGCAATTTCCGTTGCGAACAGGGTTTCCTGCGCTTTGCCGGCCAGCCGCCCGTCGCGCTCGAACTGCGCCAGGAAAAAGGCGGCTGGTCGCTTTCGCTGGCGCCCGCCGCCGATGAACGCTGGCAGGCCATCTACGGCGATGACGGAAAATTGCGCCTCGCATTCGACAAAGTGCGCCTCGCCCTGCTCTTCGCTTTTTTCCCCAGGCTGGCGGAAGCGGCAAAGGCCTGGCATCCGGCGGGGCGCATCAGCGGCACGGCGGAATATGGCAAGGGAAAACTGCGGGCCGCGCTCGAAGTGGAAGAAGGGGGATATGCCTCGACGGATGGCGGGCAGGCGGCGGAAAAGCTGGCATTGTCGCTGACCCTGGACGGCCAGGAAAGGCAGGAGGCATGGCGTTTGCAGGGCAAGTTGACATGGCGGGGCGGCGACCTCTACAGCAATCCGGTTTTCATCCGGGCGGACGGACAAAGCCTGTCCTTCGACGGCGAGCTTGGCGCGGCGGGCTGGAAACTGCATGCCGGCAGCCTGGACCTTCCCCGCGCCGGGACGCTGAACGCCAATGGATACGGCACATGGCAAGAGCTGACCGCCCTGGATGTCTCCACGCCAGCCTTGGCCTTGCAGCCCCTGGGCGAATCGTTGCTGACGCCCTTTCTCGCCAGCCAGGGAAAGCCCGGCATGGAACTTTCCGGGCAACTCGGATACCGGATGCAATGGCGCGACAACGCCCTGAAAAACCTGCGCCTCACTCTGGACGACGGCGGGATACGCATGGAAGGCGGCCGCTTCGCCCTCGAAGGCGTCAATGGCCACTTCGACTGGCAGGACACGGCGGCGACGGAAAATGAACTTTCCGTCGGACGCCTGGCCATCGGCCGCCTGGAAAGCGGCGCGTTCCGCCTGCCGATCACCCTCTGGCCGCAGAAAAGCTTCGCGCTTTCCGCGCCCGTCACCATTCCGCTCCTGGATGGCGAACTGATCCTGCGCCACCTCGCGGCGGGATTGTTGCCGGATGGAGAATGGGAAGGCGCGCTGGGCATTTCGCTGACCCCCGTATCGCTGGAAAAACTGACCGCCGTCCTGGATCTGCCCAGCATGGCCGGGGCGCTTTCCGCCGACCTGCCCGTCATCCGCTATGCCAATCGCGAAGCCGCCCTCGACGGGGCGTTGATTATCCGGGTCTTCGACGGCTACCTGAATTGCAAGGACCTGCACTTCGTCGATCCCTTCGGCGTCCGGCCGCGCATCCTTGCCGACGTGGAAGCGCGGCACATCGACCTCGAACAACTGACGCAGACCTTCTCCTTCGGCCAGGTCACCGGCTTCGTGGATGCCGATCTCGCCGGGCTGGAAATCGCCGCCTGGCGTCCGCTCGCCTTCGATGCCCGCATCGCCAGCAGTCCCGGCAGCTACCCGCGCCGCATCAGCCAGCGCGCCGTCGACAACCTGACCTCCCTGGGCAGCGGCGGAGCCGTCGCCGCCCTGCAAGCGAGCTTCCTGAGATTTTTCGCGGATTTCGGCTATCGCCGCATCGGTCTGGCCTGCCGCCTGGAGAATGGCGTATGTCACATGCGGGGAATCGCCGGCGCGGACCAGGGCGAGCATTACGTCATCGTGGAAGGGGGCGGCATCCCCGCGCTCACCGTCATGGGCCATAACCGGCAGATCAACTGGGAAGAACTCCTGGCCCGCCTGAAAGCCGCCATCGGAGCTTCCGCCCCGGTCATTCAGTAGCCGCGGATCGAGCGCGCGATCCGACCCACTGGCGCATCCAGCCTCAAGCGCCTCTGCCGTCCCACCCCGCCGTTCCGGCGAAGCCGCAGACTTTTCTGTCTCCTGTCCTCTGTCTCCACCTCATGCCGTATCGAGGGCAGGCAGCCTGCGGTTGCCGGCGTCCATGTGTTGCGAGGTGGCATCCGGGAGCAGTTCCTTCATGTCGAGGATCAGCACGATCTGGCCGTTGGAGAGGGTGGTGACGCCCGCCACGCCGTGCGGACGGAAATCTTCCAG
>JAITDH010000209.1 GCA_031282665.1 Zoogloeaceae bacterium
TCTCGCCGCAAAACCACCGAGCGTCACTCCGGCTATCGCGCTTCCCTTCGCTTCCCTCCTCGGTTTTGTGCCGGTTTCTTAAATGCGATTGCCCTGCAGGGGGCACAATCTGGAACAACCTGGAAAACGTGCTCCTCACAATGACGAAATAAGCATATTGCGCCGCAGAACACGGTTGCCGGTTGGATGCATTCATCCGCATTCCCACTCGCCGGTATCCAGATCGGCTCATGAGAATAGGAAGGAAAGAAACCTGTCTTCCCGGTATGTCCCATTCGATGCCGGTGGGGCCGCCGCCGTAAAGGGCTTCGCACTGGTCAGGAAGTGCGTAAATAACATTTACAATCTATCCGATTTGGGGATGGATTTCGTAATTCCATTCGCCGTGGAAGGCATCGTGGGTCAGGTTTACAATGACCCTCCAGTCTGGCACATCCGATGCCCTTGGGACAGGAGGAGTCCATTCCATTAACCTACGTCGCTACCGTCCCCTTCTCGCCTTGTGGACAGTCCCGCAAGGGATACGTTAGTATTCGCCGCATACCGTCGTCTTTCCTTCATGAATCCGGGTCTCTGAAACATGCTCTCCACGCATCCCTGCAAATGGCAAGATCAGCGTTCCTGGCGCCGCTGGCGCCCGTGAAATCCGCCTGCCGTTCCGTCGCGGGACGGCAAGGGTAAATCCATCGCAATACCCTTACCCTATCTTCGTCATTTCCTGTTTCAGAGGCACACCATGACCGAAAACGAATTCAACGCCCTGGCCGCGCAAGGCTACAACCGCATTCCGGTAACGCTGGAAACCTTCGCCGATCTCGACACGCCGCTTTCCATCTACCTGAAGCTGGCGAACGGCCCCTACACCTATCTGCTGGAATCCGTGCAGGGCGGCGAGCGCTTCGGGCGTTATTCGATCATCGGCCTGGAAGCCATGACCCGCATCGCCGTCTATGCCAAGAAGGTGCTGGTCTTGACCGGCGCGCGCATCGCCGAGCAGACGGAAGAGGAAAATCCGCTCGACTTCATCGCGCGTTACCTGGATCGTTTCAACGCGCCGCCGGTCGTGGGTCTGCCGCGTTTCACCGGCGGGCTGGCCGGCTGTTTCGGCTACGACACCGCGCGCTACATCGAGCCGCGCCTGGATCGCCTGCCCGCCAAGCCGGACGAATCCGGCCTGCCCGACATCCTGCTCTTGCTTTCGGAAGAACTGGCGGTGGTCGATAACCTCTCCGGCAAGCTGACCCTGATCGTCTATGCCGAGCCGCAGGTTCCCGGCGCGTACCGGCGGGCGAAAGCGCGCCTGAAGGAACTGCTCGCCCGGTTGCGCGCGCCGCTCGCCATCCCCGAAGAAAAACCGGCCTCCGGCGCGAGCGCCCCGGCGGTTTCCCGCTTTGGCGAGGACGCCTACAAGGCCGCCGTGGAAAAGGCCAAACGCTACATCATCGAGGGCGACATCATGCAGGTCGTCCCCTCGCAGCGCATGGAAAAACCCTTCACCGCCAGCCCGATGGCCTTCTATCGGGTGCTGCGCAGCATCAATCCTTCCCCCTATCTGTTTTATTTCGACTTCGGCGACTTCCATGTCGTCGGCTCCTCGCCGGAAATCCTGGTGCGCCTCGAAGAAGAGGGCGGCAAGAAGAAGGTCGTCCTGCGCCCGATTGCCGGCACCCGCAAGCGCGGCGCGACGGAAGCCGAGGACGCCGCGCTGGCGGCGGAATTGCAGGCCGACGAAAAGGAACGCGCGGAGCATGTGCAACTCCTGGACCTGGGACGCAACGATTGCGGCCGGGTGGCGGAGATCGGCAGCGTGCGCGTTACCGAACAGATGGTGATCGAACGCTATTCGCATGTGATGCACCTGGTTTCCAACGTCGAGGGATCCTTGCAGCCGGGGCTTTCCGCCATCGACGTCCTGAAGGCGAGCTTTCCGGCGGGCACGGTTTCCGGCGCGCCCAAGGTGCGGGCGATGGAGATCATCCACGAACTGGAGCCGGTAAAGCGCGGCATCTACGCGGGTTCCATCGGCTACCTCGATTTTCACGGCAACATGGACCTGGCGATTGCCATCCGCACCGCCGTCATCAAGGACGGCAAACTGCACGTGCAGGCGGGCGGCGGCATCGTCGCCGATTCCGACCCGCAGGCCGAATGGGAAGAAACGCGAAACAAGGCGCGCGCCCTTCTCCTCGCCGCCGAACGCGCGGAGGCGGGGCTGGATACGCGGATGGAATAGGTGCGATCGTGATGCAAGCAAGGCAGTTTTTTCGGAGGATAGCCTGCAAGGCAGTGATTGCCATTGCATTGGTGTTTGGCGTCGTCATTGTCGCCATTGGAATGAACAAATCCGACAACAAACTGATAAAACAGGCGACAACATACAGTGATCTGGGACTGGCGTCTTACAAACAGGGCGACTACTCCAAAGCACTGGAGTGGTACCGGAAGGCTTTGGACATCAGTGAAAAAGTGTTGGGCAAAGAACATCCTGATATGGCCGTGATTTACTACAATATCGGTTCGGTGTATTACAAG
>JAITDH010000219.1 GCA_031282665.1 Zoogloeaceae bacterium
TTGCCCTGGAGAAGGGCGACGGAAACCGGCTCGCCGGACGGCTTGGTCCATTCCCAGTGGAGACTGGTCAGGAAAATGCCGAGTTGCAGGAGGAAAAGCCATGTATAGGCCGAAGGGCCGAGGCGCGCCCGTCGGAAGGGGAAACAAAGGCAGGCGATCCAGGCGGCGCTCAGGTAGGCAAGGAAGCTGACGCCGTAAACGCCGAGAAGCGGGGCGAGCCCGGCCAGGGGGCTCGTTCCCGGCGTCTGGCTATAGCCGAGGGAGAGCCAGGGGAAGCCCGTCAACAGGGTGCCCCGGAGGATTTCCGCGAGGGTGAAACAGCCGGCAAACAGCCAGGGTTGCAAATCCTGCGGGGAAAACCGCCGCAGGACATGAAAGATCGAGGCGGCCAGGAGCGGATACAGGGCGAGGTAGCAGCAAAAGCAGAAGGTGAGGAGGGCCGCCACGGGAACGGGCATGGCGGCAAAGTCGGCAAGGCTCACATAGACCCAGGAAACGCCGCCGAGGAAAAGCCCCAGGCCATGGGAAAATCCCAGCAGGGCGGCTTCTTTTCCGTTTCGGGCATGGATGAGCTGCCGGTGGAACAGGGCCAGGAAGAGGATGGGCAGCCCATAGAGAGGCTTGTAAAGAAGCTGGTCGGGCAGGGAGGAATAAACCGGCACGGGGAGAATCCCGCACAGGAAGGCGACGAGAAAGGGCGGGACGCGCAAGCGGGCCAGGCGTTCGGGAAGAAATTTCTTCAGCATAGTTCCTGCAACTTCCTGACCCATTTGCGCGCTTCCAGTTCCACCCCGTCGAGGTAATGGGCGAGAAGACGGCGCATCAGTTGCTTGGCCTCGCCACGGGTGACGGGGTGGGTGTAATCGTCCCGCTGCATGTCGAGCAGCGTTTGTCCGCAGATGAGGAAAAGCGCGCTGTCTTCCTCCGGGGAAACCGGCAGCGGACCGCGCTCTATCTCATAGATATAGCGGGCTTCCGCCAGGACGGGCTGTCCATGCGCGTCGTGATCGAGCGTCAGGCCATAGCCCAGTTCCGCCAGCATCGCCCGCTCGAAACTGCGCAGATCGGCTTCGGCGACCTGGTGGCGGGGAGAATAGCCCAGGCGCAGCAGGATTTGCAGGTAATGCCCGAAAAGGCGCGGATGGGCGTCTTCACGCGGCAGCAGGCGAAGCAGCAGTTCATTCAGGTAGTAGCCGCAGAAAAGCGGCAGTCCGGCCAGCAGGGGCTGCCCGCCCTGCCATTCGGCCTTCATCAGGGTCAATACCTCGCCCTTCCCCGACCAGGAAAGTTCCAACGGCTGGAAGGCCAGGAGGAGGCCGCGCAGGGTGGAATGGGGCCGCCGCGCGCCACGCGCCAGCAACGCGACCCGGCCATAGTCCCGACTGAAGACTTCCAGGAGGAGACTGGTTTCCCGGTAGGGACGGGCATGCAGGATATAGGCTGGCTGCGCATCGACCCTGCCCCGGCGCTGGGCAGGCGGCCGCGCGTGCTTTTGCCCATGCTGTCCGCTCGTGCTCATCGAAGATGTGGAAGATGTGGATTACGGAACTTCGTAACCCAGGCTTTTCAGGAGACGCTCGTTATCCGCCCAGCCGGATTTGACCTTGACCCAGATTTCCAGATATACCTTGCTGGCGAAAAGCCGTTCCATGTCCCGCCTTGCCTCGCTGGCGATGCGTTTCAGGGTTTCCCCTCCCTTGCCGATCACCATTGCCTTGTGGCTGTCCTTGTCGACCACGATCGCGGCGTAGATCCGGCAGAGGCCCTTCTCTTCCTCGAATTTTTCGATTTCCACGGCCGTCGCGTAGGGCAGCTCGTCCCCGGTCAGGCGAAAGAGCTTCTCCCGGATGTATTCGGCGGCGAGAAAGCGCGCGCTCTTGTCGGTCAATTCGTCCTCGGCAAAGAGGAAACCCTGCTGCGGTAGACAGGCGCGGGCGGCTTTCAGCAGGTCTTCCGTCTGTTTGCCCTTGGTGGCGGAAATGGGCACGATGGCGGCGAAATCCCGCCGCCCGGCGACCTGGGCGAGAAAGGGCAACAGGCTGTTCCGGTCCTTGATCCGGTCCGTCTTGTTGACGGCGAGGATCACCGGCACATCGGGAGGCAGCAGGCGCAGCACCGCTTCGTCGCGCGCGTCGAAGCGCCCGGCCTCGATGACGAAGAGAACGACATCGACCGCCGCGAGCGCCTGGGTGACACCCCGGTTCATGGCCCGGTGCAGGGCATTGGAAAAGCGGGTCTGGAAACCGGGGGTATCGACAAATACGTATTGCGTGTCTTCAGTGGTCAGGATGCCTGTGACGCGATGGCGGGTGGTCTGCGCCTTGCGCGAGACGATGCTGATTTTTTCCCCCACCAGGTGATTCAACAGGGTGGATTTGCCGACATTGGGGCGCCCGACGATGGCAAGATAGCCGGAATGCTGGCTCACGATTTTTTCTTCTCCCCGCCTTCCAGCAGGGCAAGCGCCGCTTCGGCGGCGGCCTGTTCCGCCAGCCGGCGGCTGCCGCCATGCCCTTCGCTTTTCAGGGCATGCCGTCCGCCGATTTCACAGACGACATGGAAAACCTGGGCATGCGCCGCGCCGGTGGCCGCCTGCAAATGATAGACGGGAAGCGCCTCCCGCTGCCCCTGCAGCCATTCCTGCAAGCGGGTCTTCGGGTCCTTCATGGATTCCCCGGGAACGATGGCGGCAAGGGGTTCGGCGAACAGTTTTTCGATCGTCGCGGCAACCTTCGCAAACCCGGCTTCGAGATAAATCGCGGCAAGCAGGGCTTCGAACGCATCCGCCAGGATGGAGGCGCGCGCCTTGCCGCCGCTGCGCAATTCGCCTTCCCCCAGGCGCAGGCAGTCGCCGAGGTGGAGTTGCAGGGCGAGCTGGTGCAGCGAATGCTCACGCACCAGATGCGCGCGCAGGCGGGAAAGATCGCCTTCCGGCAAACCGGGAAAGCGATGATAGAGAAGCGAGGCGATCACGAAACCCAGCACGCTGTCGCCCAGGAATTCCAGGCGCTCGTAATGCGGAATGCCGAAACTCTTGTGGGTCAGCGCGGTATCGCGGAGCTTTTCGTTCGTGAAACGATGCCCCAGGGCTGTTTCCAGCCTTTCCAGCGAAGAGACCGAGACCGCGCCGTTCATCGCCATCAGGTACGGGAATCGACCTTGTACTCGATGAGCAGGCTGACGTTGCCGAACAGCTTGACTTTCTTCTCGTATTCGTAACTGATGACGACGCGCCCCCCATCATTGCTGATCTGCAGATCAGCCGCCTTGACCGATTGGATGTCGTCCACCATCGCCTGCCGCTCGAATGCCTGGCGCACCGCGGTAGGGGTCGTGGCGTTGCCTTGGGAATTCGCGGTGATATTGCGCACGATGTTCATGATGTTGCGGTATTCGAGGAAAGACGGCACGGTAGCCGCCAGCAGCCACATGGCGATGATGGCGATGACGCACCAGAAAAGGACAATACTGGCGGATACCCCGCGTTGTTTTTTCATGACAATCTCCCTTAATCGAAAGTTCCGATCCGCCCCAGTTCGGGCGGATGCGGCCATGTAAAGTTGAACCAGATGAAAAATGCCTTGCCGATGATGTTCTCTTCCGGCACAAAACCCCAGAAACGGCTGTCGCGGCTGTTGTCGCGATTGTCGCCCATGACGAAATAGTGCCCGGCGGGAACTTCGCAAATGACGCCACCAGCATTGTACTGGCAATTTTCCCGGCCTGGAAAATCGGCGATATCGGCATAGGAAATCTGTGCCGGGACATGCTCGTCATTGAGGATCGGATGCTCGGCCTGTCCCAGCGTTTCCTTGAATTGCCGCGAAAAATGCAGGCTTTCCTTGTGCAGGTAATTGTCCATCGGGACAAGCTCGATTTCCCTGTCGTTGATGGAAAGCCGCTTGTCCTGGTAGGCCACCCTGTCCCCCGGCAGGCCGACCACCCGCTTGATGTAATTTTCCTCGGGGTTTTCCGGATAGCGGAAAACCATCACATCGCCACGTTGCGGGTCGTTTACCGCGATGATCTTCTTGTCGAGCAAAGGCAGGCGAATGCCATAGGTATATTTGTTGACGAGGATGAAATCGCCGTTCAACAGCGTGGGCTTCATGGAATCGGAAGGAATGCGGAACGGCTCGGCGATGAAGGAACGCAGCAGGAAAATGACGAGAAACAGCGGGAACAGGCTGCTGCCGTTTTCCACCCACCACGGGTTCGGCGCATCCGGCGCGCGCCGTTTCTTCAGCCAGAAGGTATCCAGCACCCAGAGCGCGCCAGTCAACAAGACCAGGATGAAAAGAATGACGGAAAAATTCATGTAAACCTCTCAGTTATCCACGCGCAGCACGGCCAGGAAAGCTTCCTGCGGAATCTCCACGCTGCCCACCTGCTTCATGCGCTTCTTGCCGGCCTTTTGCTTTTCCAGCAGTTTTTTCTTCCGGGTGATGTCGCCACCATAGCATTTCGCCAGCACATCCTTCCGCAACGCCTTGATGTTCTCGCGCGCCAGGATGTGGGAGCCGATGGCGGCCTGGATCGCCACGTCGTACATCTGGCGCGGGATCAGTTCGCGCATCTTCGCGGCGAGTTCGCGCCCCCGGAATTGCGAATTGGACCGGTGCACGATGAGGGACAGCGCGTCCACCTTCTCGCCATTGATGAGGATGTCGAGCTTCACGACATCGGCCGTCCGGTACTCCTTGAACTCATAGTCCAGCGAAGCATAGCCGCGGGAAATCGACTTCAGCTTGTCGAAGAAATCCATCACCACCTCGGCCATCGGCATCTCATACACCAGCCTCACCTGGCGGCCATGATAGTGCATATCCACCTGCTGGCCGCGTTTCTGGTTGCAAAGGGTAATCACGCTGCCCAGATAATCCTGCGGCACGAAAATCGTCGCGCTGATGATCGGCTCACGAATTTCCTCGATCTTCTGCAAGTCCGGCAGGCGCGAGGGATTCTCCACCCGGAGCAGCGAGCCATCCTTCAGGACGACCTCATACACCACGGTGGGCGCGGTCGTGATCAGATCCTGGTCGAATTCCCGTTCCAGCCGCTCCTGCACGATTTCCATGTGCAGGAGTCCCAGGAAGCCGCAGCGAAAGCCGAACCCGAGCGCCTGCGAAACCTCCGGCTCGTAATGCAGCGAAGCGTCGTTCAGTTTCAGCTTCTCCAGGGAATCGCGCAACTGGTCGTACTGGTTGGCCTCCACCGGATAGAGGCCGGCGAACACCTGCGACTTGATTTCCTTGAAACCCGGCAGGGGCGTGTCGGCGGGATGCGCCAGGAGGGAAATCGTATCGCCGACCTTGGCGGAATCGAGTTCCTTGATATTGGAAACGACGAACCCCACCTCGCCGGCCCGTAGCGCCTCGCGCTGGATAGACTTGGGCGTGAACACGCCCACCTGGTCGCAGAGGTACTGCTTCGCGTTGGACATGAAGAAAAAGCGGTCCCTGGGACGCAACTCGCCCTGCATGACGCGCACCAGCATCACCACGCCCACGTAATTATCGAACCAGGAATCGATGATGAGCGCCTTCAAGGGCTGGGCGACATCGCCCTCGGGCGGCGGAATGCGGGCCACCACAGCCTCCAGGATATCCTCCACGCCCAGGCCGGTCTTGGCGGAAGCCAGGATGGCGTTGGTCGAATCGATGCCGATCACATCCTCGATCTCGGCGCGGGCATTCTCCGGATCGGCGGAAGGCAGGTCTATCTTGTTCAGGACCGGCACGACCTCCACCCCGAGTTCAATGGCGGTATAGCAATTCGCCACGGTCTGCGCCTCCACGCCCTGGGAAGCGTCCACCACCAGCAGCGCCCCCTCGCAGGCGGAAAGCGAGCGGGACACCTCGTAGGAAAAATCCACATGTCCCGGCGTGTCGATCAGATTCAGGTTATAGACCTTTCCATCCCGCGCCTTGTAATCCAGGGCCGCCGTCTGCGCCTTGATAGTGATGCCCCGCTCCCGCTCGATATCCATGGAATCGAGCACCTGCGCCTCCATCTCCCGATCGGAAAGACCGCCGCAGTACTGAATGAGGCGGTCGGCCAGCGTCGACTTGCCGTGGTCGATATGGGCGATGATGGAAAAGTTGCGGATATGCTTCATGCGTTGGAACGGAGCGAAGGCGA
>JAITDH010000241.1 GCA_031282665.1 Zoogloeaceae bacterium
GCGCTGTTTCGCGCCGTCGTTGCCGAAGCGCCCCGTTCGCCGCGTCTGGGGCAAATCTTCTACCGCGCCGGGCCGCAAGCCATCGCCCGCGTCGTGGCCGCGCAACTGGCCGAGGCGGCACGGACGGGAGAAATCGACCTGCACGCGCTGGGCGCGGAAGAAGCCGCCACACTCTTCATCAACATGGCGCGCGGCGAAGGACTGATGGAATACCTGATGCACCCGGAATCCAAACCCTCCGCCGCCCGCTTGGAACATTGGGTACGCCTGGCCGTCACGACTTTTCTTGATGCCTTCGGCACAACGCCCGAAAAACGCGCGGGGGAAATCGACGCATGATCGGAGAACAGAGGACAGAGCGCTCGCTACGCTCGCTTTGTAGTCTGTGACCAGTAATCAGTTGGCGCGGGTCCTCTGATGACAGATTACAGACAACAAAGGCCGCGCCAGCGACCGCTCTGTCTTCTGATCCCTGATACCTGACCCCCTGACGCACAAAAGCCTTGTTACCCCCCCGGCAAAACGTTATAATTCTGTGCTTTGTTCTGCGGCTCCATGCGTTTTCGATGTGGGGCGGCTTTTTTTCGGGATGGGCTTCATGCCCATTTTTTTATTTATGGATTTGCACGATCTGCTGGAAAAAACGGTTGCCGGTCTGGGTTACGAACTTGTGGATGCCGAGTTCGCCCGTGGCCTGTTGCGCGTTTTTATCGACAAGCCGGACAAGGAAGGCGGAGTGGATGTGGAAGACTGCGCGACGGTCTCGCATCAGCTTTCCCGTGTGCTGGATGTCGAAAATGTGGATTATGAGCGCCTGGAGATTTCGTCTCCGGGGCTGGACCGCCCTCTGAAAAAACCTGGGGATTTCGAACGTTTCGCGGGCGAGGGCGTGCGCATCAGCCTGCGCGTCCCGATCGAAGGGCGGCAACGCAATTACCGGGGCCGGTTGCTCGGCTTGGCCGCGCGGCAGGTACGCCTGCTGACCGACGCGGGCGAGGTGGCGCTGGATTTGGAAAACATCGCGAAAGCGCATCTGGAACCTGATTTCGGTTGAGGAGTCTGATATGAGCCGTGAAATGTTGCTGCTGGTGGATGCCCTGGCGCGGGAAAAGAATGTTTCGCGCGAGGTGGTGTTCAGCGCGCTGGAAATGGCGCTGGCTTCAGCGACGAAAAAACGCATCCACGACGAGGCGGATGTGTCGGTGACCATCGACCGGGAAACCGGCGAATATGATTCCTTCCGCCGCTGGCAGGTCGTGGCGGATGAGGAATATCTCAACGAATTCAACCAGATACCGCTTTCCGAGGCGAGGAACGACGACGAAAACGTGGAAGTCGGCGATTTCCTGGAGGAGGCGCTGGAGCCTATCGATTTCGGGCGCATCGGCGCGCAGACGGCCAAGCAGGTCATCCTGCAGAAAATCCGCGACGCCGAACGCGAGCAGATCCTGAACGATTTCCTGGAGCGCAAGGAGCACATCGTTTCCGGCTCGATCAAGCGCATCGAACGCGGCAACGCCATTGTCGAGGCGGGCAAGATCGAAGCGCTGCTGCCGCGCGAACACATGATTCCGAAGGAAAACCTGCGCGTCGGCGACCGGGTGAAGGCGTATCTCCTGCGCATCGACCGCAACGCGCGCGGGCCGCAGATCATCCTGTCGCGCACGGCGCCGGAATTCATCATCCGCCTCTTCGAACTGGAGGTGCCGGAGATCGAGGAAGGGCTGATGGAGTTGAAGGCCTGCGCCCGCGATCCCGGCCTGCGCGCCAAGATCGCCGTGAAGTCGAACGATCCCCGCGTCGATCCCATCGGCACCTGTGTCGGGATGCGGGGCACGCGGGTCATGGCGGTGCGCAACGAGATTGCCGAAGAGCCGATCGACATCGTGCTGTGGTCGGCGGATCCGGCGCAGTTCGTCATCGGCGCCCTGGCGCCGGCGGAGGTTTCTTCCATCGTGGTCGATGAGGAAAGGCACGCGATGGATGTCGTGGTGGAGGAGGTCAATCTGGCGGCGGCCATCGGCAAGGGCGGGCAGAATGTGCGCCTGGCTTCCGAACTCACCGGCTGGACGATCAACCTGATGACACAGGAAGAATCGGAAAAGCGCCAGGAAGCGGAAACCGCCACGACCCGCCTGCTGTTCATGGAAAAACTGGATATCGACGAAGCGGTGGCCAATCTCCTGATCGAGGAGGGTTTTTCCATGCTGGAGGAGATTGCCTACGTGCCGCTCTCCGAAATGCTGGAGATCGAAGGGCTGGACGAGGAAAGCATCAACGAACTGCGCAGCCGCGCGCGCGATGTCCTGCTCAACGCGGACATTGCCGCCGAGGAAAAGCTGGAAGAGGCCGACGACGCGCTGCTCGCCCTGGAAGGCATGGACAAGGAACTGGTCGGCAGATTGCTCGACCAGAACATCAAGACGCGCGACGATCTCGCCGAACTGGCGACGGACGAATTGATGGAAATGACGGGAGTGGATGAGGAAAAAGCCAAGGCCCTGATCCTGAAAGCCCGCGAACATTGGTTCGAGTAAGGAGAGACGGCATGGCAACCATTCAGGAATTCGCGCATGAACAGCACATGCCGGTCGAGACGTTGTTGAAACAGTTGGCCGAGGCGGGCGCGGGCACGCGCAGCGCGGGCGACCTCATTTCCGAACAGGATCGCGTCAAGCTCCGGGATTACCTGCGCCGCTCGCATGGCGAAGGCAAGACCCGGATCACCCTGACGCGCAAGGAAACGTCCGAGATCAAGGCGACCGATTCCCAGGGCCGGGCGCGCACCGTGCAGGTGGAGGTACGCAAGAAGCGAGTGCTGGTCAAGCGCGATCCCGCCGAACTCGCGCTGGCGGCCAAGGCCGAAAGCGAGGCGCGGGAGCAGGAAGCGGCGGCCCAGGCGGCCGAAGAAGAAGCGGCAAGGCAGGCGGCGGCGGCGCGCAAGGAAACCGAGGAAGCCGGGCGCGCGGCGGAAGAAGCGGCCAGGAGCGTGGAAAAGGCGGAAAAAACGGAAACAGCGGAAACAGCGGAAACAGCGGCAAAACCGCAACCGGCGGCGGAGGCCGAAGCCGCGCCCACCGTGCCCGTTACTACGCCCGCCAGCCCGGAAACCCCGGAAGAAACGAAGGCCGGCAAGAAAACGGCCAGGACGGCATCGGGCAAGGCAAGGGAAGGCAGGAAGACGGACAAGACGTCCGGCGATGCCAAGGCAACCGGCGATGCCGCGAAAGAGGCAACGAAAGATGCCGCAAAGCCCGGCCGGAAGACCAAGACCGTGGTCAAGCATGCCTTTCTCGATGAAAGCGAATTGCAGACCCGGGCGGAAGAAGAACGCCGCCAGCGTGAGTTGCTCGAACGCCA
>JAITDH010000055.1 GCA_031282665.1 Zoogloeaceae bacterium
CCCTCCTCTGTCATCTGTCCTCTGTCTCCTGTCTCCTGTCTCCTGTCTCCTGACCATGTCCAAAACCGTCGTCGTCGGTCTCTCCGGGGGGGTCGATTCTTCCGTTGCCGCGCTGCTCCTGAAGCAGCAGGGCTATCACGTCATCGGGCTGTTCATGAAGAATTGGGAGGACGATGACGACGAGGAATACTGCGCCTCCCGCCAGGATCTGGTCGATGTGATGAGCGTCGCCGACGTCATCGGCATCGACGTGGAGGTGGTCAATTTCGCCGCTGAATACCGCGCCCGCGTCTTTGCCGAATTCCTGCGCGAATACCAGGCGGGACGCACTCCCAACCCGGACGTGCTGTGCAATTCCGAGATCAAGTTCAAGGCTTTCCTCGAACACGCCCTGACGCTCGGCGCGGATCACATCGCCACCGGCCATTACGCGGGCGTGCGGGAGGTCGATGGACGCCACGAGCTCCTGAAGGCCGAGGACGGGACGAAGGACCAGAGCTATTTTCTCTATCGCCTCGACCAGGCGCAGCTTGCGAAGACCCTGTTTCCCCTCGCGCGCCTCTACAAGCGCGAGGTGCGCAGGATTGCCGCCGACGCCGGCCTGCACGTCGCCCTCAAGAAGGATTCCACGGGCATCTGCTTCATCGGCGAGCGGCCTTTCAAGGAATTCCTGAGCCGCTACCTGCCGCCGAAAAAGGGCGAAATCCGCCGCCTGGACGACGGCAGGACGCTGGGCGAACACGACGGCCTGATGTACCACACCATCGGCCAGCGCAAGGGATTGCACATCGGCGGCATCCGGGAGGCGGGGCGGCCGGCCGGCGAGCACGAGGCCTGGTTCGTCGCCGGCAAGGACATGGAAAACAATGTGCTCTACGTGGTGCAGGGGCACGACCACCCCGCGCTGCGCGGCGACCGGCTCGTCGCCGGGCAGCTTGCCTGGGTCTCCGGCAAGGCGCCGCGCGCGCACTGGGTCTATGCCGCCAAGCCGCGCTACCGCAGCGAGGATATGCCGTGCGAGATCGAACGGATCGAAGGCGACGCCTGCGAGATCCGCTTCGCCGAACCGCAATGGGCTTTGACGCCGGGGCAATCCGTGGTGGTCTATGAAAGCCGGGTGTGCCTGGGCGGCGGGGTGATCGGACAGCAGGAGACAGGAGACAGATGTCGGGAGACAGAAAACCCCTCCGCAACCCGTAACGACGCATGACCGACCTCAAGCCTTACGCCTGGCTTTCCATTGCCGCCGCCGTGGTCACCATCGCGCTGAAGACCTGGGCGTGGCGGTTGACGGGGTCGGTGGGTCTCCTGTCGGACGCGCTGGAATCGCTGGTCAACCTGGCCGGGGCGGCGATGACCCTGTGGATGCTGACGATCGCCGCGCAGCCGGAGGATGAAAAGCACGCCTTCGGGCATGGCAAGGCGGAATATTTCGCCAGCGGCTTCGAGGGCTTCCTGATCCTCTTCGCGGCGCTTTCCATCGCGGTGGCGGCCGTCGGGCGACTTTTTTCCCCCGTGCCGCTTGCCTCGCTGGGAATGGGCGTATCGGCTGCTGCTGCTGCTGCGCTCGTCAATTTCGCCGTGGCCCGCGTCCTGCGACGCGCCGGCAGGCGACATCACGCCATCGCGCTGACGGGGGAAGCCGAGCATCTCCTTACCGACGTGTGGACTTCCGTCGGCGTCATCGCCGGGGTGGCGGCGGTGCGCCTGACCGGCTGGCTGTGGCTCGATCCCCTCCTGGCGCTCGCCGTGGCCGGGCATATCGCCTGGGTGGGCGCCGCCCTGCTCTACCGCTCGGCCTCCGGCCTGATGGACTCCGCCCTACCGCCACGGGAGCGGGAAAGGATAGAGGCGGCGCTCGCGCCCTATCGTGCCCAGGGCCTCCAGTTCCACGCCCTGCGCACCCGCGAGGCGGGGATGCGGGCCTTCGTTTCCCTGCATGTGCTGGTGCCGGGCGCCTGGACGGTGCAGCGCGGGCACGACCAGGTGGAGGAAATCGAGGCGGCGATCCGCCGCGCCCTTCCCCGCGCCCATGTGACCACGCACCTGGAACCGCTGGAAGATCCTCTCTCGCAGGAGGACCTGGGCCTGGATAGGGATAGGGAGGAAAATCGGGAAGACGGAGACGGGCGGTGAGGGAACTGGATGTCCTCGCCTGCCCGCTTGCCGGCCGGACCCTGGTCGAGGCTTCGGCGGGAACCGGGAAGACCTGGTCGATCTGCGCCCTGGCGCTGCGCTTCGTCCTGGAGGAAAAGCTGGAGATCGGTCGCCTCCTGGTGCTGACCTTCACCCGCGCCGCGAGCGCCGAGCTGAAGACCCGGATTCGCGCCCGCCTGATGGAAGCCCTGGCTTTCCTGGAAGGGGCGGAGGGGGACGGCTTTCTCGCCGCCCTGGTCGCCCGGAACGAGGCGGGCGGGCAGGGCCGCGAGGCAATGCGCGCCTTGCTGCACAGGGCGCTGGCCGCCTTCGACGAGGCGACCATTTTCACCCTGCACGGCTTTTGCCAACGCGTCCTTGCCGACGCGCCGCTGGCGACGCGGCAGCCCTTCGACCTGGAATTTTCCGCGGAAGGGGCGGAGGAGGACGCCTTGCTGCGCGCCGTCGTGGCGGATTACTGGCGGCGGAAGATCGTGCGCGGCGATCTGCCGCCCGCTTTCCTCGCCTTCCTCGCGCAAAAGAACACGCGGCCGCAAACCTTCGTGGCGCTCGCCCGGCGGCATTTGCAAAAGCCCCTGGCGCGGCCGCTCTGGCCGGAGAAGGCAGGGGAAGAAGAAGCGCCCGGCGGGCCGCCCGCCACCGTCGACGCGGATCTGGCGGCGGCGTTCGCGGCGGCGCAAGACTGCTGGCAGGCGGAGCGGGCGGTCATCCTTCGCCGCCTGAAGGAACGCTGCCTGACGGATCTGAAAAGCTGCTACAACCCCCACCAGTTGCCCGCCTGGGCGGCGGAATGGGACGCCTGGTTCGCGGCCGGGTCTCCGCTCCTGGCGCTGGCGGGGCCTCAGGTTTCCTTTCCCCGTCGCGCCCTGCGGGCGAACCGCAAGGGGAAGGGCCGGCTGCCGGAGCATCCCTTTTTCGATTGCGCCGAAACCCTGCTCCGCCAGCACGAGGCGCGCGGCATCGAGGCCGCCCTGCCGGAAAAGAAGAAAAGCGCGCCAGAGGAAAGCGGTGAGGAAATCCGCCTGGCGAGGCTGTACCGCGATTTTCTCGCCTGGTTTCCCGCCGCCTTCGCGGCGCGCAAGCAGCATATCCGCCGCTTCGATTTCAGCGACATGCTGTGGAATCTCCATCACGCCCTCCAGGGCGAGGCGGGCAGGGCGCTCGCCCGCCGCCTGCGCCACGCCTATCCGGCGGCGCTGATCGACGAATTCCAGGATACCGATCCCCTGCAATACGGGATTTTCTCGACGATCTATCCGCCGGGGGAGGAGGAGGGCGAGAGAGAGGAAAATACGGAGGGAAACACGGCCCTCTTCTTCGTCGGCGATCCCAAGCAGGCCATCTACAGCTTCCGGCAGGCCGACCTGCCGACCTATTTCGCCGCCGCGAGGACGGTGCCGGAGGAGCGGGTGTTCGGCCTGAACAGGAACCAGCGTTCTTCCCCCGCCGTGCTGGCGGGCATCAACGCCCTGTTTTCCGCGCGGGAAAATCCTTTCATGCGCGAACGCCTGCGCTTCGTCCGCGCCGTCCGGGGCGAGAAGCCCCTGGCGGAATTCATCGACCATAGCGAATATGAACACGGCGGCCCGGCGGAAAAGGAGCGGGGCGCCTTTCATTTCTGGGAACTGCCGGAAAAAGAACCCGGCCAGCCCCTGCCGACGGAGGAGGCGGAACGCTGGGCGGCGCGCGTGACGGCGGCGGAAATCGCCCGCCTGCTCGCCGCCGCCCGGCGGGGAGAAATCCGCGTCGGCGAACGGCCCTTGCAGGCGAGCGGCGTGGTGACGCTGGTGCGCACCCACGCCGAGGGACGCCGCGTCCGGCGCGCCCTGGCCGCCTTCGGCGTGCAGGCGGTGGAGCTCTCGCCGGCGAGCGTCTACGAAGGGGAACGGGCGCGGGAGATGCAGCGCCTCCTCGCCGCCCTCCTCATGCCGCAGGACGAAAGGCGCGTCAAGGCGGCGCTGGCGACCGTCATCCTCGGCTGGAACGCCGGGGAAATCCTCGCCCTCGACAGCGACGACAGCCTGCTCGACCGGCAGATACGGATTTTTTCCCAGGCGCGCCGGCATTGGCAGGGGAAGGGCATTCTCGCCGCGCTCGGCGAACTGGAACGGGAATACGGCATCCACGCCCGCCTCCTCGAACTGCCGGACGGGGAAGGGGAACGCTGGCTGACCGATTTCCTCCACCTGCGGGAACGCCTGCACCAATCCGAGCGCGAGAGCGGCAGCCGGAAAACGCCGGAACGGCTCGAACGCGACTACGCCGCCTGTCTCCTCGATCCCTGGCAGGACGGAGAGGCCGCGCAATTGCGCCTGGAATCCGACCGGAACCTGGTGCGCATCGTGACCATCCACAAGGCCAAGGGGATGGAATACGACATCGTGTTCTGCCCCTTCCTCTGGAAGACCCTCTCCCTGCCGCCGGAGGAAGCGCCGGGCATCGTCTGCCACGATGAAGAGGAGCGGCTCGTCATCGACTACCGCCCGCAAAAAAGCGCCAGGGAGGCCGCCAGGACGCGCGCCAGGAAGGAAAGGGCGGAAGAACTCCTGCGCCTTTACTACGTCGCCCTGACCCGCCCCGTGCATCGCTGCTATCTGGTCTACGGATTCAGCCAGAGTCCGCGCGGCATGAAAAACAACCACGGCAGCCTGTTGAACTGGCTGGCGGCGGGCGGCGGCTCGCCGGACGAATGGATCGCCGGGAAGAACCTGCCTTCCGCCGACGCTCTGCGCCTCGCCTGGGAGGAGATCATCGCCAGGGCGGGCCGCAAGATGACGAGCAGCGCGATCGGGCAAGGGGAAAAGGAAGGGGAAAGGGAAAAAACCTCCCCCAGCTTCGCGGCGGCCCGTTTCACGCGCGCGGAAAAACTTCGCCCGGCCTGGCGGATGGACAGCTTCTCCGGCCTCTTGCGCGGCGCCGCCTGGCGCGGCGAGGAACGGGAACACGACGCCCTGGCCGGGGTTGCCCCGGCTTTCGATATTTCCGTCAGGGATCCCAGCGACGATGATTCCGGCGACATCCTCCGCTTTCCCAAGGGGGCGCGCGCGGGAGATTGCATACACGCCTTTTTCGAGCGGCTCGACTTCACCGACCCGGCGACCTTCGCCCCCGCCGCCGCCGCCGCGCTCGCCGCGCATCCGCAAGAGGGCGAGCCCGCCCTGCACCAGGCCCGGCTGGAACGGATGGCGGCCGATGTGCTCGCCACGCCCCTGGGGCTGGAAGACGATGCTAGTTTCCGCCTCGCGCGTCTGCCCTCTTCCCGCCGCTTCACCGAACTCGCCTTCCATCTTCCCGTCGCGCATCTCGAACCGGAACGCCTGGCCGCGCTCATGGCCGCGCACGGCGAACCTCTGCCGCATCTCGTCGCGCCGGAATTGAGCGGCTACCTGAAAGGCTTCATCGACCTCGTTTTCTTCCACGCCGGGCGCTACTACCTCCTCGACTGGAAAAGCAACCACCTGGGCTGGCAGGCGCGGGACTACGCGCTTCCCGCCCTTGCCCGCGCCATGCGCGAACATGGCTACGCCCTGCAAGCCCGTCTCTACCAGCTCGCCCTGCACCGCTACCTGCAAACCCGCCTTCCCGGCTACACCCCGGAACGCCACCTCGGCGGCGCCCGCTACCTCTTCATCCGCGGCGTCCGCCCCGGCTGGCAAATCGACGACGCGCCCGCCGGC
>JAITDH010000098.1 GCA_031282665.1 Zoogloeaceae bacterium
GCCCAATGGTTTTTATCCGCCAGACGAACGAGGAATAAATCCGAAAAATCGAACAAATCGGAGGAGGCGATTCCGGATTTGCTTTCGTCGTCAGGATTGCGCTCGGAAACATCGACAAAAAGTTCATCGCCACAATTCACATACAAGGCATAAAGATCGTTGTATTGATTCGGCGTTCCGCTGCTCCAATACACCACGAGGTCGTAATGCCGGTCGCCATTCAAGTCTACAGCGCGCCAGTAGGTCGGCATATGAGCATCCACGCAATCCTCCATATCCGCCGAATAGTCGCCCACGCGGCAGGCTTTCGCGGGGCCTCCTTGCGTGACAGGAGCACCATCCGAGTGCTTTTCCAGGAAGAAGGCAAACTTGTCTCCCGTCGGCGTTGTCCGGCAGACCTCCCGCAAACTCCGGGCAAACGCGGGCATGGAGATTGCCGCCGAGAGCGCAGCCAGCAGCAGGACGGTGCGAATTTTCATGGGCGGAATCCGAATAAATGTGGCAATGGTAGCAGGGATCAGGGGGTTTTCATCTGAGAAAACCCGTGTGTTGCGTAGGCTGGGTAGGTTGGATGAGCCGCAGGCGTAATCCGACATTCGTTCATCACCGGCGCTTGCGCCGCTGTTGTTTGATTTGCGATGCTGCGCATCGTATGGGTTGAAATGTCGGATTACGCCTTCGGCTCATCCAACCTACAAAACACTTGCGCTGATGTTGCAGTGCAGCATATAATGCCAAAGTTTTTCTTGCTCCTTGGAGGAGCCTATGTCCGAACAGGTTTTTCTCATCCAGTCCGGTCTTGTGGAACGAACGCGCAAGAGCCGCTGGCCGGCGCTTCTGGATGTTCTGCAAAGCGGTTCGGGGCTGGTGCTGGCGTTGTTCATGTGGGGGCACATGTTCTTTGTCGCTTCCATCCTTTTGGGTGAAACGGCCATGTGGTCGATCACCCGGTTGTTCGAGGGGTATTTCTTTTTCGGCGCTTCGTATCCCCGGCTGGTTTCGGGCGTGGTGGCCTGTGTGCTGCTGATCTTCGTTCTCCATGCCCTGCTCGCGTTGCGCAAATTTCCCGCTTCCTGGCGTCAATACCGGACCATGCGCGCGCATGCGCGGGCGATGCGCCATGAGGATTCGACCCTGTGGCTGTGGCAGGTCTATACCGGCTTCGCGCTTTTCTTCCTGGCTTCCGCCCATCTTTACCAGATGCTGGTGTGGCCGCATGGGATCGGGCCCTATGCCTCCTCCGACCGGGTATGGAGCGACGGCCTGTGGCCGTTCTACCTCGTTTTGCTGCTGGCGGTGGAATTGCATGGCGGGATCGGCCTCTATCGGCTGGCGGTGAAATGGGATTGGCCGCGCCTCTCGCGCGACTTCCTGAAAAAACTGAAATGGGCGCTGACGGCTTTCTTCCTGGCGCTCGGATTGCTGACGCTGGCGGCGTACATGAAAATCGGCTACGAACACCGGGAAAATTACGGGGAACGCTATATGCCGCGGGATCTGCCGGCATGGTTGCAGTCTTTCGCGCCGACGGATGATTTTCCCGCACAGGAGAATGAACGATGAAGACGCTGATGACGGATGTCCTGGTGATCGGCGGCGGCCTGGCGGGTTTGCGGGCGGCCATCGGGGCCAGGCGGCGCGGACACGAGGCGCTGGTTCTTTCGCTGGTGCCGCCCAAGCGCTCGCACTCGGCGGCGGCGCAGGGAGGGATGCAGGCGTCGCTCGCCAATGTCATCAAAGGACAGGGCGATTGCGAGGATATCCATTTCGAGGATACGGTGCGCGGCAGCGACTGGGGCGCGGATCAGATCGTGGCGCGCATGTTCGTCCATACCGCTCCCAAGGCGGTGCGGGAACTCGCCGCCTGGGGCACGCCCTGGAGCCGGATCCGGGCGGGCGACCGCGATGCGATCATCAATGGACAGAAGGTCACCCTGACCGAGCGCGAGGAAGCGCACGGGCTGATCGCGCAGCGCGATTTCGGGGGCACGAAGAAATGGCGCACCTGCTACGTTTCCGATGGCACGGGACACGCGATGCTGTTTACCGTGAGCGACCAGGCGATCCGGCACGGGATCGAGGTGCGGGAACGCAGCGAGGCGCTCGCCCTGATCCACGATGGCGAGCGCTGCCACGGCGCGGTGGCGCGTGATCTGATTACCGGCGAACTCTTCGCCTGTCTCGCCAAGGCGACGGTCGTCGCCACCGGCGGCGCGGGCCGGCTGTATCGCGTCACGACCAACGCCGTGATCTGCGAAGGCATCGGGCACGCGCTGGCGCTGGAAACCGGCGTGGCGGCGCTGGGCAATATGGAAGCCGTCCAATTCCACCCGACTGGCATTTTCCCGGCGGGAATCCTGGTCACGGAAGGATGCCGCGGCGACGGCGGTCTTTTGCGCGACGCGGAAGGGCATCGCTTCATGCCGGATTACGAGCCGGAAAAGAAGGAACTCGCCTCGCGCGACGTCGTTTCCCGCCGCATGGAAGAGCATATCCGCAAGGGCCACGGCGTTTCGTCGCGCTTCGGCGACCACCTCTGGCTGGACATCACCCTGCTCGGGCGAAAGCATATCGAGCACAATCTCCGGGAAGTCAAGGAAATCTGCGAGAGCTTCCTCGGTGTCGATCCCGCGGAACAATGGATTCCCGTGCGCCCGGCGCAGCATTACACGATGGGCGGCGTGCGCACCCGGCATACCGGCGAATCGCCCTTCCTCAAGGGACTGTTTGCCGCGGGGGAAGCCGCCTGCTGGGATTTGCACGGGTTCAACCGCCTGGGCGGGAATTCCGTCGCGGAAACCGTGGTGGCCGGGATGATCGTCGGCGAATTCATCGCCGATTTCTGCGACGATCCCGCCAACACGGTGGCCGCGCCGGTCAGCCTGGCGAGGGAATTCGTGCGCCGGGAAGAAGCCCGGCTCCAGACCCTGCTGCGCCAGTCCGGCACGGAAAACGCGTTTCGCCTGTGCACGGAAATGCAGGAAATCATGACCCGTTGCGTCGGCATCTTCCGCCATGCCGACGACTTGCAGGAAGGCGTCTCCCATCTGCAACGCCTGCTCCAGAAAAGCCGCAACATCGGCATCACCAGCAAGACCTGGGGGAGCAACGCGGAATTGGTGGCCGCCTATCGCGTCCAGCGCATGCTGAAGCTCGCCATCACCATCGCGCATGGCGCCTACCAGCGCACGGAAAGCCGGGGAGCGCACTTCCGCGAGGACTTCCCGCAAAGGAACGACAAGGAATGGCTGAAACGCACCCTGGCCTTCTGGCCGGATGACGAAGCCACCCTGCCGCATCTCGAATACGAGCCGCTCGATGTCGGGCGGATGGAATTGCCGCCGGGCTGGCGCGGCTATGGCGCGAAAAACCATATCGAACACCCGGACACCCCCGAACGCCAGTTCGCCGTCGAGCGCATCAAGAACCACATCCAGGTGGAAGGCAAGGACCGCTTCGCCCTGCAGGAAAGCCTGATGCCCTATCTCGACCGCTTGCCCGCCGGCCTGCGCGGCAAGAACGAGCGTCTGGACGAACCGCTGGAGGAAGCCTCATGAGTCATCGTCAAATCACCTTCCGCATCCTGCGCTACAACCCGCAGGACGCGGCCTCCGAACCGCGCTTGCAGGATTATTCCCTGGAAGAAGCCGATGGCATGACGCTGTTCATCGCGCTGAACGAAATCCGCGAACACCAGGACGCCACCCTGCAATTCGATTTCGTTTGCCGCGCCGGCATCTGCGGCTCCTGCGCGATGATGGTCAATGGCCGTCCCCGGCTTGCCTGCCGCACCCTCGTGGCCGAGCTGCCGGAAAGCATCACCCTGACCCCGCTCCCCTTCTTCGAAATCATCGGCGACCTGTCGGTCAATACTGGCAAATGGATGCGGGGCATGAGCGAGCGCCTGGAAACCTGGTTGCACGCGCGGGAAGAAAACGCGGACATCGACAGAATCGAGGCCCGCATGGAGCCGGAAGAAGCGGAAGCCATCTACGAGATGGATCGTTGCGTCGAATGCGGCTGCTGCATCGCCGCCTGCGGCACCGCGCAAATGCGCCCCGATTTCGTGGGCGCCGTGGGTTTCGGGAAAATCGCCCGTTTCCGCCTCGATCCTCGCGACATCCGTTCGGATGGCGACTACTACGAATTGATCGGCGACGACACCGGCGTTTTCGGCTGCATGTCGCTCCTCGCCTGTCACGACGTCTGCCCCAAATCGTTGCCGCTGAAAACGCAGATCGCCTTCCTGCGCAAGAAAATGGCGCTTGCCGCGTAGATACTGTTAACCCCTACAGCACTTCCGCCGCGTGATCCGCCAGGCGCGAGCGTTCCCCGCGTTGCAAGGTGACGTGGCCGGAGTGCGGCCAGCCCTTGAAACGGTCGACGACATAGGTCAATCCGGAGG
>JAITDH010000152.1 GCA_031282665.1 Zoogloeaceae bacterium
GGAACTGGCGAATCATGAAGATTTCTGGGTGCGCCTTGGCGTGGCGGGGAATCCCAATGCACCCCTGTCCGTCTTGGCACGTTTGGCGGGCGAGGATGCCGACTTTGCAAAATTCGTGCACAGAAACCTGATGGCAGTCGCAAGGAATCCGAATACTGCACCGGAAAGATTGGCGGAATTGGCCGATCATGAGGATTACCGGATACGTGACGAGGTGGCGGAAAATCCCGGTACGCCTCTGTATCTTCTGGAACGGCTGGCGGAGGACATTGAATTTACTGCGGATTCGGTAGCAAGCAACCCCAATACACCGCCGGAATTGCTGGCAAGGCTGGTCGATCGGGAAGAGGAAATAGGCGACGAGTTCGTTGACATCCGGTGTGCCGTAGCGAGCAATCCCAATACGCCGCCGGAACTGATGGCAAGGCTGGTCAAAACCGGGGGAGACAGGGGATACGGAATACTCGTTGGAGTCGCGGCAAACCCGCACACCCCGCTGGAAATCCTGATCAACCTGGCAAGCGCCGAAGACCATGACATAGAGAAATATGTTGGAGGCCGGGATTTGCGGGGGCTTGTCCTGAAAAATCCTTCCCTTCCGGCTGATGTCGTGGCGAGGTTTACCGAAGGCTTGCAACGGGAAGACACGGCAAAGAATCCCGATACACCGCCAGAAATCCTGGCCGGTCTGGTGAATGACGAATTCTACTGGGTGCGTCTTGCCGTGGCCGCCCATCCACGAACGCCACCGGAAGTCTTGGTGATGCTGGCAAGGGACGCCGACGAGGATGTTCGTGAAAAGGTCGCGGAACATCCGCACGTGCCGCTGGAAGCCTTGCGAATTCTGGCGGAAGACGAAGACACAGGCACGCGCGGCGCGGTGGCGTCGAACCTCAACATGCCACCAGTGGATTAACCGCAGGCGACATCCGACAATCGTTCATCACTGGCGCGAAGCGCCGCTGTTCTTTGATTTGCGATGCTGCGCATCGTGGGGACGAATGTCGGATTACGCTGCGCTGATCCAACCTACAAAACCGACGCCAACCGACGCCACCCCCGCCTTTTCATTGTGGCAAATTGCGGCAAGACTTTTCCTCCACCTTTGGATTGCTCCCCCCGGATTCTCCTCCTGCATCCTCGACGAGTAGTTGTGCTATATTTGCGCCCTGTTGAATCAATCATCGAAGTATTTGCAGAGGCTCGATCTTCCCCTTGGTCTTTCCCCGATCCCTCGATGATTTGGCTGATTTGCGCCGCCGTGTTGGCGGCGTCGCATTTTTGAGGAAATTACATGCAACAAAACGCTCCGACTCCCAATCCCCTGGAACGCCGCCTGGATCTCGCCATCGCCCGCGAGGCGCTGGAGAACGCGACGGAAGAACGTCTGAAACGCATGGGGCGCAATGTGAAGATGCCGGGGTTCCGGCCCGGCAAGGTGCCTTTTTCCGTCCTCCGCCAGCAGTACGGCGCGGGCGCGCGGCACGAGGCGCTTTCCGAAGCCTTGCAGACGGCGTTCGGCGAGGCGGTGACGACGCAGAAGCTCAATGTCGCCGGCCTGCCGCGCATCGAGGAGAAGGAGAGCGAGAACAACGAAACGCATCTTGCCTTCGCCGCCATTTTCGAGGTGTATCCCGAATTCACTCCCGGCGATCTGGCGGAGGCAAAAATCGAGCGCCCGGTACTGGAAGTGACGGCGGCGGAGGTCGACCGGACGATCGAATTGCTGCGCGGGCAGCGGGTGCGCTACAGCGCCGTGGAACGCCCGGCGGAGAAGGAAGACCGCGTGGTCATCGACTTTGCCGGCCGGAAGGATGGCGAACCCTTCCAGGGCGGACAGGCGAGCAATTATCCCTTCGTCCTGGGACGCGGGATGATGCTGCCCGCTTTCGAGGAGGCGGTGCTGGGCATGCGGGCGGATGAGGGAAAAACCTTCGCCATGACCTTCCCGGAGAATTATTTCGCCAAGGAACTGGCCGGCCAGCCCGTCGAGTTCGATATCAAGGTGCATCAGGTGATGGCGCCGGTGCTGCCGGCGGTCGATGCGGAATTCGCCCGGTCCCTGGGTATCGAGGACGGGGATCTGGAAAAGATGCGCGCCGAGGTGGAGGGCAACCTGAGACGGGAGGTGAGCAAGCGCATCGAGGCCCGTTTGCAGGGGCAGGCGATGGAGGCGCTCCTCGCGGCGAATCCCATCCCGGTGCCCAATGTCCTGGTGGAAACCGAGGTGCGGCGGATGATGGAGGCGCAGCGGCAGCATCTGGAAGCGCGCGGGGTGAAGGCGAAGGATATTCCCTTCCAGCCGGCGTGGTTCGCCGAGCAGGCGAAACGCCGCATGGCGCTGGGCCTGATCGTCGCGGAAATCGTCCGGCGGGAAAATTTGCAGGCCGGCAAGGATCAGGTGCGGGCGCTGGTCGAGGAAATCGCCGAGACTTACGAGCATCCGCAGGAAGCGGTGAACTGGTTCTACGCCAATTCCCGGCAGCTTGCGGAAATCGAGGGGCGCGTCATGGAAAGGAACGTGGTGCAATGGGTGCTGTCCCAGGCCAGGGTCGTCGACCAGCCCATTACCTACGAAGCGTTGATGAACCAGGAATCGGCCTGAACAGGCCCGCTTATCTCCAATGGAAGGACAGGAAGGATCGCATGAACTACAACGCTACTGAATGGTCTCCGCAGGCATTGGGCCTGGTGCCCATGGTCGTGGAGCAGAGCGGGCGCGGCGAGCGCGCCTACGACATCTATTCCCGGCTGCTGAAGGAGCGGGTGATTTTCCTGGTCGGCCCGGTGACGGACGACACCGCCAATCTGGTGGTCGCGCAGCTTCTTTTCCTGGAAGCGGAAAATCCGGACAAGGATGTCGCCCTGTATATCAATTCTCCCGGTGGTTCGGTGACGGCGGGTCTTTCCATCTACGACACCATGCAGTTCATCAAGCCGGACGTTTCCACCCTCTGCATGGGGCAGGCCGCTTCGATGGGCGCTTTCCTCCTCACCGCCGGCGCGAAGGGCAAGCGCGCGGCGCTGCCCAATTCGCGGGTGATGATCCACCAGCCCCTGGGCGGCTTCCAGGGGCAGGCTTCCGATATCGCCATCCACGCGAAGGAAATCCTTTCCATCCGCGAAAAGCTGAACCGCATCATGTCCGAGCACACCGGGCAGCCGATCGAGCGCATCGAAAAGGACACGGACCGGGATAATTTCCTTTCCGCCCAGGATGCCGTCGAGTACGGCCTGATCGACCAGGTGCTCGCCAGGCGCGCGGACGGCCGCTGATCTCGTATTGACAACCCCCGGAGTCGTAAAAATGACGGACAAAGAGAAAAAGGGCGAAAAACTGCTCTACTGCTCGTTCTGCGGCAAAAGCCAGCATGAAGTGAAAAAACTGATTGCCGGACCTTCCGTGTTCATCTGCAACGAGTGCATCGCCCTTTGCAACGACATCATCCGTGACGAATTGCCGGGGATCGTCCAGGGCGACACGAACGACCTGCCCGTGCCGCGCGAGATCGCCGCCCATCTCGACGACTATGTCATCGGCCAGCGCGAGGCCAAGCGCATCCTCGCCGTGGCGGTGTACAACCATTACAAGCGCCTGCGCTACCAGCAGGCCGATGCCGGCGACGTGGAACTTGCCAAGAGCAATATCCTCCTCGTCGGGCCGACCGGCTCCGGCAAGACCCTCCTCGCGCAGACGCTGGCGCGCATGCTGAACGTGCCCTTCATCATGGCGGACGCCACGACGCTCACCGAGGCGGGCTATGTCGGCGAGGATGTCGAGAACATCATCCAGAAGCTCCTGCAGAAATGCGATTACGACGTCGCCAAGGCGCAGCACGGCATCGTCTATATCGACGAAATCGACAAGATTTCCCGCCGTTCGGAAAATCCCTCGATCACCCGCGACGTTTCCGGCGAGGGCGTGCAGCAGGCGCTCCTGAAGCTGATCGAGGGCACCATCGCCTCGGTGCCGCCGCAGGGCGGGCGCAAGCATCCCAACCAGGATTTCCTCCAGGTGGATACCACCAACATCCTGTTCATCTGCGGCGGCGCCTTCGACGGCCTGGAAAAGATCATCCAGGCGCGTTCCGAGAAGGGCGGCATCGGCTTCGGCGCGATGGTGAAAAGCAAGGCGGAGGAACGGGGCATCGGCGAGATCATGCAGGACGTGGAGCCGGACGACCTGATCCGCTTCGGCCTGATTCCCGAACTGATCGGCCGCCTGCCCGTCGTCGCCACCTTGCAGGAACTGGACGAGGCGGCGCTGGTGGATATCCTCGTCGCGCCGAAGAATTCCCTCGTCAAGCAGTACCAGAAACTCTTTTCCCTGGAAGGGGTGGAACTGGACATCCGTCCGGAGGCGCTGACGGCCATCGCCAAGAAGGCGCTGGAGCGGAAAACCGGCGCTCGCGGCCTGCGCTCCATCCTCGAATACGTATTGCTCGACATCATGTACGAGCTTCCCGGCATGGAAAACGTCGCCAAGGTGGTGGTCGATGAAAAGACCGTCGCGGGCGACACGCAGCCCATCCTCATCTACGCCGACCAGCCCAGGGTTTCCGGTTCCAACTGAAAACCGGACGGAATTGGACGCGCGTTCGTATCACATCGCGTATCACATTGCGATTGACACGAAGCGGCAACGCGCTACCATTCCCCATGCATCCGGGACACGGGATGCCGGCGGCTTGAAATCCGCGCCGGCGTCCCCATCTCCCCCTGCACGACCATCCCCCAACAGACCAACGAAGGCATAACCATGTCCCATCCTACTCTTCAGGCCAACCAGCCGCTCTTGCTGCCTCTCCTGCCCCTGCGCGATGTGGTGGTGTTCCCGCACATGGTGATCCCGCTCTTCGTCGGCCGCGCGAAATCCATCAAGGCGCTGGAAATGGCCATGGAAAACAACCGCGCCATTGTCCTGGCCGCGCAGAAGACCGCCAACCAGGAAGAACCGAACGTGGAAGATCTGTACGGCATCGGCTGCTTGGCGCATGTGCTGCAGATGCTGAAGCTCCCCGACGGTACCGTGAAGGTCCTCGTGGAAGGCGTCCAGCGGACGCTGATCGACTCGGTGCAGGCTTCCAAGGAATGCTTCGTCGCCGAAGTCCGGGCGCTGGTCGATAGCGGGGAAGGCAACTACGAGCTGGAGGCGATGCGCCGCACGGTGGTGACGCAATTCGACCAGTACGTGAAGCTGAACAAGAAAATCCCGCCGGAAATCCTCGCCTCCATCGCCGGCATCGAAGACGCCGGCCGGCTGGCCGACACGATCGCCGCCCATCTTCCCATGAAGCTGGAATACAAGCAGGAAATCCTCGAACTTTCCTCCGTCTGCGAGCGCCTGGAACGCCTGCTCTCGCGCCTGGAAGCGGAAATCGACATCCTCCAGGTGGAAAAGCGCATCCGCGGCCGGGTCAAGCGGCAGATGGAAAAAAGCCAGCGCGAGTATTACCTCAACGAGCAGGTCAAGGCGATCCAGAAGGAACTGGGCGAGGGCGAGGAAGGCAGCGACCTGGAAGACCTGGAAAAGAAGATCATCGGCGCGGGCATGAGCAAGGAAGCGCTGACGAAGGCGCAGGGAGAACTGAAAAAACTCAAGCTGATGTCGCCGATGTCCGCCGAGGCCACCGTGGTGCGCAATTACATCGAAACGCTGGCGGGCCTCCCCTGGCGCAAGAAGACCCGCACCAGCAAGGACCTGCGGGCGGCGGAAAAGGTGCTCGACGCGGATCACTACGGCCTGGAAAAGGTCAAGGAACGGATCATCGAATACCTTGCCGTGCAGCAGCGGGTGGACAAGGTCAAGGCGCCGATTCTCTGTCTCGTCGGGCCTCCCGGCGTGGGCAAGACCTCGCTCGGCCAGTCGATCGCCAAGGCGACCAACCGCAAATTCGTGCGCATGGCCCTGGGCGGCGTGCGCGACGAGGCGGAAATCCGCGGCCACCGCCGCACCTACATCGGCTCCATGCCGGGGAAAATCCTGCAAAGCCTGAACAAATGCACGGTGCGCAACCCGCTCTTCCTGTTCGACGAGGTCGACAAACTGGGACAGGATTTCCGCGGCGACCCCTCCTCCGCCCTCCTCGAAGTGCTCGATCCGGAACAGAACCACACCTTCCAGGATCACTACGTGGAAGTCGATTTCGACCTGTCCGACGTGATGTTCGTCGCGACGGCCAACACGCTCAACATCCCCGCCGCCCTCCTCGACCGGATGGAGGTCATCCGCCTTTCCGGCTACACGGAAGACGAAAAGGTCAATATCGCCATGCGCTACCTCATCCCCAAGCAGATGAAGAACAACGGCGTGAAAAAGACCGAAATCTCCGTCACCGAAGGCGCGGTGCTCGACATCGTGCGCTACTACACCCGCGAGGCGGGCGTGCGCAGCCTGGACCGGGAAATTTCCAAGATCTGCCGCAAGGTCGTCAAGGCGCTCCTGATGAAAAAGCGCGCGAACAAGATCGTCGTCAATGCGAAGAACCTGGAAAAATTCCTCGGCGTGCGGCGCTACAGCTTCGGCATGGCGGAAAAGGAAAACCAGGTCGGGCAGGTCACCGGCCTCGCCTGGACGGAAGTCGGCGGGGAACTGCTCACCATCGAATGCGCCATCATGCCGGGGAAAGGCAATATCCTGCGCACCGGCTCCCTGGGCGACGTCATGAAGGAATCCGTCGAGGCCGCCCGCTCCGTCGTGCGCGCCCGCGCCGAGCGCCTGGGCATCAAGGCGGACATCTTCGACAAGCAGGACATCCACATCCACGTCCCGGAAGGCGCGACGCCCAAGGACGGCCCATCGGCCGGCGGCGCCATGACGACGGCGCTGGTCTCCGCCTGCACCGGCATCCCGGTGCGCTGCGACGTCGCCATGACCGGGGAAATCACCCTGCGTGGCGAAGTGCTGGCCATCGGCGGCCTGAAGGAAAAACTCCTCGCCGCCGTGCGGGGCGGCCTGAAAATCGCCCTGATCCCCCAGGAAAACCTGAAGGACCTGGTCGAAATCCCCGACAACATCAAGAACAGGATCGAGATCATACCGGTGAAATGGATCGACGAAGTGCTGGAACGCGCCCTGGAACGCAGCCCGCAACCCCTGCCACCGCCGGAACAGGAAGAAAACGCAATCGCCGCCCCGCCCCTGCTCGAAGTGACCAGCAGCGCGAGCGGCATCATCAAGCACTAGTTTTACGCTGGTTGAAATGCCGGAAAACAAGCAACTGCGCGGATTTGTAGGGGCGCGCTGCGCGCGCCCCTACAGGCGTTATCGGTGAACCATATTGCCTGAGAAGACAGAAGACGAAGCGGCTGTTGCGCGGCCTCTGTCTTCTGCCCCCCTGACCCCATGCGCCGCATTGCCCACCTCGACATGGATGCCTTCTTCGCCTCCGTGGAATTGCTGGCCTATCCCGAATTGCGTGGACGGGCGGTCGTCGTGGGCGGGGCGCGTGTCGCCGCGCCCGACCGCCTGCCGGACGGTTCCCGGCACTTCGCCCGTTTGCGGGACTACAACGGCCGCGGAGTGGTCACCACCTCCACCTACGAAGCGAGGGCGCTGGGCGTTTTTTCCGGCATGGGATTGATGAAATCGGCGCGCCTGGCGCCGGAAGCCATCCTGCTCCCCGCCAGCTTCGAGACCTACCGCGACTATTCCCGCCGTTTCAAGGCCGCCGTCCGGGAAATCGCGCCGCGCATGGAAGACCGGGGCATCGACGAAATCTTCCTGGATCTGAGCGAACTGCCCGACCCCGACCTGGCCCTCGCCCAACGGTTGAAAGCCGCCGTATTCGGGGCCACCGGCCTGAGCTGTTCCATCGGCATCGCGCCCAACCGGCTGCTCGCCAAGATCGCCTCCGACATGGACAAGCCCGATGGCATCACCCTCCTGACGATGGACGACCTGCCCGCGCGCATCTGGCCCATGCCGGCCGGGAAAATCAACGGCATCGGCAAAAAAACCGCCGCCCGCCTGGCCGCGATGGACATCCGCACGATCGGGGAACTGGCGCACGCGCCGGTGCCGGCATTGACGGCCAGCTTTGGCCCGCATCTGGGCGTCTGGCTCTCCCGCGCCGCCAACGGGATCGACGAAAGCGCCATCGTCACCCTGCGCAAGGCCAAGTCGCTGAGCCGCGAAACGACCTTTGAACGGGACCTGCACCTTCGCCACGACCGCGAAGAACTCTCCGCGCAATTGACCGCCCTCTGCC
>JAITDH010000256.1 GCA_031282665.1 Zoogloeaceae bacterium
CTACGGTTCGCTCAACCTTGCCGCCGCGGTGCAGGTATTGGCCTACGAACTGCGCCAGTCGGCCCTCGCCGGCATTGACGCGGGCGCGCTGGAGTCGCGCGCCACGCCCTTTTCCTCCCCGCCCGCCACGCATGCCGAACAGGAAGCCTTTTACCGCCACCTGGAAGATGTCATGCGCGCTTCCGGCTTTCTCGACCCGGAACGGCCCGGCAGACTGCTTGCCAAGCTGCGGCGTCTTTTCGCCCGTGCCGGGCTGGAAAAAGACGAAGTCAACATTCTTCGCGGCCTGCTGGCGACATTTCGTCGTGACCCTTAGAATAGCGGAAATTTCGCCCTTTCCCTTGTGATGATGTCCGCTAAAGTTTGTATCAACCCCATACTTACCTTGGTAATATGGTATAGTGTAGAGCAAAGTGTTACAGGGGCATGACGGAAGCCGAATTTATGCCACCTGACTTTTCCGGAGAAAGGATCGACGAATGAATACAGAGAATATTCAATATGAATACACGGTTTACCCCCCCCCCGGTTATGCATAATGGGAGCCGTGTGATGCTGAAGCGTTTTTTCCCGCGTTTGGCATATCCTTTCAAAGGCGTGCTTTGCCTGTGTGCGCTGTTGTTCGCGGGAAGCGTCCTTGCCGCGCAGGAGCAGCCGGCATTGCGCGTCGGCATCGCGCCTTTCAATCCCCCGGCAACCCTGTTCAAGGTGCATCAGCCCCTGCGCGCGCATCTGGAAAAAACTCTCGGGCGAAAGGTCATGCTGTACTCTTCGCCGAGCCATGCCAGGTTTTTGGAAGATTCCCTCGAAGACGACTTCGACATCGTCATTACCCCGCCGCATTTCGGGGTAATCGACCTGCAACGCGGCTACAAACCCCTGGTGCGCTACGCCGCGCAGCTCGATTTCATCTTCGTCGTGCGCGCCAACGACAAAAGCATCACGCGGCCGCAGGATCTGCGCAACAAGAAAATCGCCTTTCCCGACCGGATGGCGCTGTTGTCCATCGGCGGCATGACCTTCCTGCGCGAAGAAACGGGGATGCTCCCCAAGGTCGATTACCAGGCCGATGAGCGTCCCAATCACGCGGCGGCCATGATGGCGGCCGTCCTGGGCGAAACCGATGCCGCCGTTACCACCCTCGCGCCCTTCAACCAGATGCCGGCCGATGTCAGGAGCAAGCTGAAGATATTCTCCTGGGGCAAGAAGCTGCCGCACCTGATGTCGCTGGCGCACAGCCGCCTGGGAGAAAAGGAAATCCAGAAAATCAAGCTGGCCTTCGAAAGTTTTCCCGCGACGGAAGCCGGGCGGCAATTCTTCCTTTCGACCGGCTATGACGGCTACGTGCCCATCACGAAGGCGGACATCGACCAGATGCAACCCACCGTCGAACTGACGCTGGAAATGATGGCGGAGGCCCCATGATCCGTTTGTGGGGACGCTCTTTCCGGATACGACTGCTGCTGGCCAGTTTCCTGGTCAGCAGTCTTGTTTTATCCGTCCTCATCGGTAACAGCGTCCATCTGGCCGGCGGCTACCTGAAAGCGCAGCACGAACTGCACGTGAAGGACATCGGCAACAGCTATGCTTCCGCCATTGCCCCTTTCATGCTCAACCGCGACTATGCCGGATTGCGCGACGTCCTGGAAGGATGGGTGGCGGAAAACACGGTGTACCTGGTGGTCAGCGACGAAGGGCAGCGGATCGTCTCGGTCGGCTGGTCGGAAACCGACCCCCTGCCCGAACCCGGCATGCTTCCCCATGTCCTCAACGTGATCGTGCCCATCCAGATCGACAACCAGATCTACGGCGAACTCCGCATGGGGCAATCGACCGCTTTCATCGACGAAGCGCAGCACACCCTGATCCTGCAAAGCGGCCTGATTGCCGCCGTGGGCGTCATCTTCCTCATCTTCCTGCTGTCCCTCATCATCTACTACCTGACGCGCGGCCTCACCCTGCTGGCGGAAGCCAGCATCAAGGTCGGACAGGGAGATTTCCACCAGCGGGTCGACACGGAGGGCAACGATGAGATATCCGCCCTGGCAAACAGTTTCAACAAGATGATCGACGCGGTGCAAAGCCGCGTGCGCGCGCTGGAAGAAAGCGAACAGCGCTTCCGCGCCATTGCCGACTATACCTACGGTTGGGAGAACTGGTTCGATCCCAACGGCAATCTGAAATGGGTCAACCCCGCCGTGCAACGCATCGTCGGCTATTCTCCGGAAGAGTGCATGGCGATGCCCGACTATCCCCTTTCGCTGGTGCATCCGGAAGATATCGACATGATCCGGCGCATGATGCAGCAGGCGCAGGACGGGCACAGCGGGCAGGACCTCGAATTCCGCGCGCAATGTCGGAACGGGCGCATCATCTGGGTGGCCATCTCCTGGCAGCCGATCCATGACGAACAGGGGAATTCGCTCGGCTACCGCTCCAGTATCCGCGACATCACCCTGCAACATCACGCCAACGAGGAACTGGTTTACCAGGCCGCGCACGACCCCCTGACCGGGCTCAACAACCGCCGTTTCTTCGAACGCCAGTTGCAACAGGAACTGGAAGCCTCGCACCAGGATCACAAGCCCCTCATCATCCTTTATCTCGACATCGACCAGTTCAAGGTGGTCAACGACACCTGCGGCCACGTCGCTGGCGACCAGTTGCTGATCGGGCTGGCGAAAACCCTCCAGGAAAGCCGCGACATGGGCTTCCTCGCCCGCCTGGGCGGCGACGAGTTCGGCATCCTCATGCGCGATTGCGACGAAACCGAAGCCATCCGCCGCGCCAACCTGCTGATCAACAAGATTCGCGCCTACTCCTTCGCCTATGGCGGCAGGAGCTTCCGCCTCGGCGCCTCCGTCGGCGTCGTCCGCGCGGCGCCCGGCCTCGACAATTTCACCTCCCTCCTGATGGCGGCGGATACCGCCTGCTACGCCGCCAAGGAGCGCGGGCGCAATCGCGTCGAGCTATACACCGAAAACGACGAATATTTCCGCATGAGAAACGAGGAATTCCGCTCCGTGGGCCACGTCACCACCGCCCTCACCGAAGGCCGCTTCCTCCTTTATTTCCAGCGTGTCGAACCCCTGCGCCCGGATTTGCCGCGGCATGCCGAAATCCTCATCCGCCTGCGGGACTTCCTGGGCAACATCCAGTCCCCCGCCCGCTTCATCGCCGCCGCCGAACGCTTCAACCTGATGACCTATATCGACCGCTGGGTGGTGGAAAACGTCTGCCAGCAACTGGCGGAATGGGACAAGGCCGGCATTCGCCCCGACGTGCAGCGCTTCGCCATCAACGTTTCCGGCGCCAGTCTCTCCGACCGTGAATTCCCCGATTTCGTCCAGCGCCAGATCACGGAACACGGCATCGATCCGACCCGCCTGTGCTTCGAAATCACGGAGAGCTGCGCCGTCGGACAGCTCGCCCAGGCGCTGGAGTTCATCGAGCGCATGCACAGCCTCGACGCCAGCCTTTCCCTCGACGATTTCGGCACGGGCCTTTCCTCCTTCGCCTACCTGAAGCAGTTCAAGGTCGATTACATGAAAATCGACGGCATGTTCGTCAAGAACCTGAACCACGACACATCCGACCAGGCGGTGGTCAAATCCATGGTGCAACTCGCCCGCGCGTACAACCTGAAAACCGTCGCCGAATTCGTCTGCAACGACGCCGTCTACAAGATCGTCCAGAGCCTGGGCGTGGATTACGCCCAGGGCTACGCGCGACACGTCCCCGAACCGCTGGTCAACCTGGGGAACAGCAAGTGGAACGCTCCGCAGATTGAGTGAAGCTCGTCACGAGTCATA
>JAITDH010000054.1 GCA_031282665.1 Zoogloeaceae bacterium
CAAATTCGGTAAAAAGAAAGACCCCCTGGATTCCGAACTGACGCTTGCGCCGGACTACGGCCGCTCTTCCCAGAAAAAGAAGAAGCGCGCCAAGGCGAAAAGCGGCGAAAGCAGCGAAACCAGCGTGGCGCAAAGGATTCAGTCCCTGGGCGTTTTCGTGGCGGTGCTGCTCATCATGATCGGTGTGCTGATTTTCATCGAAAACCGCGGCTATGTGCAGGGGACGGCTTATGTTTCGGCAGCCGGCGACTTGCGGATGCTTTCGCAGCGGCTGGCGAAGAGTTCGTCCCTGGCCTTGCAGGGGGATGCCAATTCCTTCGCGCAATTGCAGGAGGCGAGCAGCAGGTTTTCCGAACTGCTGGAGATACTGGAGCAGGGCGGACTGGTCGGTTCCGTCAGGGTCGACGCGTCGCCGGACAACGTCCGCGAAAAACTGAGCGCGATCACCGAGCACTGGGCGCGCCTGAAAAAATCGGCGACCACCCTGACCGAACAGAGCGAACCGCTGGTCGCCCTGAGCAAGAGCGTCGCCTCGATCAACGAAGGCAACGCCCGTTTGCAGGAACTGGGCGAACACCTGACCAGCCTGCAACTGAGCGAGGCCGGCGCGCGGCAGATTTCGGCCGCGAGCCAGATATGGATGCTGACCCAGAGTATCGCCAAGAATGCCAATACGATCCTGACCAGTTCCATCATCAATCCGGAAGCTGCCCTCAACCTGCACCGCGACACCGACCGTTTCAAGGGTCTGCTGGCCGAGATGGGCAGCGGCGGCAGCGCGGAAACCCGGAAAACCCTGCAATCCCTGGAACAGATCTTCAGCGTCTACCAGGACTCGGTCGGCAGCATCCTGACCTCCCTGCACGCGCTGGAACAGGCCAAGCAATCCGGCGCCAACATCTTCCTCGAGAGCGACACGCTCTTTTCCGAGGCGGACGACCTGTACCAGGCCTACCAGAACAATCTGTCCATCCGCAGTTGGTTCATTTTCGGCATCGTGGGGCTCACCGCCCTCATGATCGCCCTCCTGATATGGATCGCCAACATCTACCTGAAGGAAACCCACCGGCGCGCGGAAGAATCCGAACTGCAACGGCAGGCCTCCGAATCCACCAACCGCCAGAACCAGGAAGCCATCCTGCGCCTGATGAACGAACTGGGCGATCTGGCCGACGGCGACCTGACGGTCACCGCCACCGTGTCGGAAGACATCACCGGGGCGATTGCCGACTCGATCAACTACACCATCGAAGAACTGCGGGTGCTGGTCCGGCGGATCAACGACGCCGCCACCCGGGTGACCCAGTCGACGGAAATCGCCCGCAAGACCTCCATGGAACTGCTCGCCGCCGCCGAAAAACAAGGCTCGGAAATCAATATGGCGGGCAGCTCGGCGCTGACCATGGCGGACTCCATGAAAGCCGTGTCCAGCCACGCCAGCCAGTCCGCCCAGGTGGCCCGTTCCTCCCTGGAGGCGGCGGACAAGGGCACGTCCGCCGTGCAGGATTCCATCCGAAGCATGAACGAGATCCGCGAAAACATCCAGGAAACCTCCAAGCGGATCAAGCGCCTGGGCGAATCCTCGCAGGAAATCGGCGAAATCGTGGAACTCATTTCCGACATTACCGAGCAGACCAACGTGCTGGCCCTGAACGCCGCCATCCAGGCGGCCTCCGCCGGGGAAGCCGGGCGCGGCTTCACCGTGGTTGCGGAAGAAGTGCAGCGGCTGGCGGAACGTTCCGCGGAAGCCACGAAGCAGATCTCCGCCCTGGTGAAGACCATTCAGACCGATACCCAGGATGCCGTCTCCGCCATGGAACAATCGACCCAGGGCGTGGTCGAGGGGGCGAGGCGTTCCGATGCCGCCGGACAGGCGCTTGCCGAAATCGGCCAGGTGTCGCGCGACCTGGCCGCCCTCATCGAGAACATCTCCTCGGCGACCCAGCAACAGGCGCAATCGGCCACCCAGGTTGCCAACCTGATGCAGGATATCCTGCGCATCACCAAGCAAACCACGGTCAGCACCAACCATACCGCCGAGACGGTGGAACAGTTAAGCGCGCTCGCTGCCGAATTGAAGGGTTCGGTCGCCGGCTTCAAGGTCAACTGAGAAAACTCTACCATGAGTGCCGTTATGGAAAACCAGGGATTCGACATCGGCCCCTTGAGCTGGGTCAAGAGGGAAATCGACATCGCGCTGGAAGAGGCGCAGAAGGCACTGGAGCAATACCGGGCCGGGCGCGAGAGCACGAACCTCAAGTTCGCCCGGACGCATTTGCAACAGGCGCACGGCGCGCTCGTCATGATCGGCATCGATGGCGTCACCCAGGTATCCGAAGCGCTGGACACCCTGCTCGCGCAGGTGGAAAACAACGAGGTGCCCATCCCGGACACCGCGATTACCGTGGTCGAGCAAGGTTTTCTCGCCCTGCGCCAGTATCTCGACGACCTGCTGGCGGGAGAAGCGCACCAGTCCCTGCGCCTCCTGCCGACCTATCAGAGCATTGCCCGCGCGCAGGGCAAGATCGCGGTGAATCCGGTCGATCTCTTCTTCCCCGATCTTTCCCGGCGTCCGCCCAAGCGCACGGTACAGAAACTTTCCCCGGAAGAACGCAAGAAAATCATCCATTCCGAGCGCACCCTTTTCCAGAAAGGCCTGCTGACCTGGCTGCGCGCCAAGGATGAAAACCTGGCGCGGGAAGGTCTGGCGAAAATGCGCATCGCCTTGCACCGGATCGAGGCGACGCAAACCTCGCCTTCCGTGCGCGCCTTCTGGTGGGCGGCGTTGGGCTTGGTCACCGCGCTCTTGCATGGCGGCACCCAGATTGGCGACGCCCGTTCCCTCTGCGCCCGGATCGACCAGCAGATCCGCCGCCTGTTGCAGGGCAACCCCGGAATTGCCGAACGCCTCCTGCGCGACTGCCTGTATTACGTCGCCAGGATGCCGGAAAGCGCCGATCCTCTTTTGCAGGAAATCCAGCGCGTCTATCATTTGAAGTCGCTGGTCCCGACGCCGGAAAGCGCGACGCGCCATGCCAGCACGGCGCAGATCGCCGCCTTGCGCCCCCTGAAGGAAATGATTGCCACGGCCAGCGAGCAGTGGAACCGTTTCTGCGCCGGCAGCGCTACTTCGCTCGCCGTTTTCGCCGAACAGGTCAAGGGCGCCACCCGCCACGCCGCCGCGATAGATGCCGATGTCAAGACGCTGATCGATGCGCTGGCCGCCACCTCGGCCTGGCTTTCCGCAGACGCCGCGCGGCAGACGGATACGCTGGCGATGGAAATCGCCACCGCCCTGATCCTGATCCAGTTCGCCCTGGAAGGCTACCCGCACCTGGGCGCGGATTTCCCCGCCCAAGCGGCCTTGATGGCCAAGCGCCTGGACGCCTGCCGCGCCGGCCAAACGCTTGCGGACAGCGACGCGCCCATTCTCGACGAAATGACGCGGCGTGCCCAGGAAAAGATGTTGATGGCTCAGGTGGCGCGTGAAATCCAGACCAACCTGGGCGAGGTCGAACAGGCGCTGGACGCTTTCTTCCGCGACAACAGCAAGCGCCCGCAGGCCGCCGAACTGGAAAGCCTGCTCAACCAGATTGCCGGGGCGCTGGCCATTCTCGGCCAGGACGAGGCCGCCGCCTATCTGAAAGCCAGCGAAGCCAAGGTGCTGGCCTTCGCGCAGCCCGATTACGCCGTAGACAATGTCGCGTGCGAGACGGTTGCCCGCGAGCTTTCCACCCTGAGTTTCTTCATCGACACCCTGGCAAGTGGCGAAATCCGCTTTGCCGATTTCCTGCGCCGCTTCGAAGAACCGTCCGCGGCGCCCGTCCAGAAAGAAGAAGAGGACGAGGAGGAAGAAAGCACGACGGCGGCGGGCAGCGTCGAAGCGCAATTGGAAAGCCTGAAGGCCGAGACGCGCCAACTGCTTGCCGCCTTGCAGGCCAATCCCGAAGACGCGGCCCTGCGCGCGAAACTGGCGGAACGCCTGGAAAACCTGCAAAAAGACGCGGACCTGGTCGCCGATACGGAATTGCTCTCGCAGGCCAGAAGCGCGCTCGCCGCCCTGAAACAGAAGCCGGAAAAGACGCAGCAGGTGGAAGCCATGGCGGCCGTGGCGGAAGCGCTCGCCCCGATCAACGCGCCGCCCCTCCCTGTCGCCGAACCTTCCGCCGAGACCCTGCATCTGGTGGAAGCCGACAAGGAAGAACTGGACGCGGAACTGCTCGAAATCTTCCTCGA
>JAITDH010000073.1 GCA_031282665.1 Zoogloeaceae bacterium
CGCGCCGGACTGCCCATGCCGCGTGTGTACCTGATCGACGCGGCGCAGCCGAATGCCTTCGCCACCGGGCGCGATCCACGCCACGCCGCCGTCGCCGCGACCACCGGCATTCTGGCGACCCTTTCCCCGCGCGAGCTGCGCGGCGTCATGGCGCACGAGCTGGCGCATGTGCGTCACCGCGACATTCTCATTTCCACCATTTCCGCGACCATGGCGGGGGCCATCGTCTCCCTGGCGAACATCCTCCAGTTCGCCAGCCTCTTCGCGGGCGGGCGTGACAATCGCCCGCATCCCCTCGCCGCCCTTGCCCTCGCCATGCTTGCCCCGCTTGCCGCCGGGCTGATCCAGATGGCGATTTCCCGTTCACGCGAGTACGAGGCGGACCAGGGCGGAGCGAGGATCAGCGGCGATCCCGGCGCGCTCGCCGACGCGCTGGAGAAAATCGAGGCGCGCGCCCGCAACATTCCCTTGCAGGCGGCGCAGGCGCATCCGGAAACGGCGCAGATGATGATCCTGAATCCGCTTTCCGGAGGCAATCTGCAATCCCTTTTTTCCACCCATCCCCCGACGGCGGAAAGAGTTTCCCGCCTGCGCGCGCTGGCGACGCAAATGAGAAAGACGAATCCTATAAAATAGCCGGAATTGAATGACGATATCTGGCAATGATCAAGAAAATCTCCGTTGGAGACCTGATTCCCGGGATGTTCGTCCACGACCTGAACTGCGGCTGGATGGATCATCCCTTCCTGACCAATTCCTTCATGGTGGATGGCAAGGCGCGGATCGCCAAGATCCGCAGCCTGGGCGTGCAGGACCTCTACATCGACACGGATCGCGGCCTCGACCTGCCCTACGCGCAGACGGAGGAGGAGGTCGCGGAGGATCTGCAGCAGCGGATGGAGAACATCGCCGGCACGAAATCGGAAAAGAGTTACCAGGCCGAGGTGCGCGAAGAAGCGCCGCGCGCCCGCAAGCTGCACAACGAGGCGAATGGAATCGTCAAGAGGCTGATGGACGACGTGCGGATGGGCGCGCAGATCGAAATCGAGCGCATGGCGCCCCTCGTGGAAGACATGATCGACTCCATCTTCCGCAACCAGAGCGCCCTCCTCCCGCTCACCGCCCTGAAGCGGCACGACACCTATACCTTCGAGCATTCCGTCTCCGTCTGCGCCCTGATGGTCGCCTTCGCCCGCGGCCTGGAAATGTCGCGCCAGACCATCCGGGACATCGCCATGGGCGCCCTCCTCCACGATGTCGGCAAGGCGCGCATTCCCGACGCCATCCTGAACAAACCTTCCCGGCTGACCGAGGCGGAATTCATCAAGATGAAGGACCATGTCCAGCAAAGCATCCTGATCCTGCAACAGACGCCTGGCCTCGTTCCCGCCGCCATGCAGGTCGCGGCGCAGCATCACGAGCGTTACGACGGCAGCGGCTATCCGAAGAAACTCCGCGGCGACGGGCTTTCCATCTACGGCAAGATGGCGTCCATCGTCGATGTCTACGACGCGATTTCCTCCGACCGCGTCTACCACAAGGGACTGCAACCCTCGCAGGCCCTGAAGAAGCTCCTGGAATGGAGCAGCCACCACTTCGAGCCCAGGCTGGTGCATAGCTTCATCCGCGCCATCGGCATCTATCCGACCGGCTCCCTGATCCGCCTGGAAAGCGGGCGTCTCGCCGTGGTATATGAGCAGAACGAAGGCGACCTGCTGCATCCGGTCGTGACCGTCATCTACAACGCCCGCAAGATGCAATACCTGCCGCCCCTGCGGATCGATCTTGCGCAGACCCTGGACAGGGTCGTCGGCCATGAGGATTTCTCGCGATGGAAAATAGACCCCAAACCCTGGCAACCCGCCTGATATTCGTCTTCCTGCTCGCCTGCCCATTTCCCGCCAGCTCCGCGAGCGCGCAGGAAGCGGAATCCTTCACCAGACAGATCGAGCTCGGCCGGGAAATGCAGGCGGAAGCCGATCACCGGCGCGAGATCATCGACGACCGGCTGAAGGAAGAAGAAGCGGCCTGCGCGCGGGAATTCCTCAGCAACGACTGCCGCAAGGCCGCCCGCAAGCGCTACCTGGAAGACCTGACGGCCATCCGGCAACTGGCGGCGGAAGGAAGGGAGATGGAACGCCAGGGAAAATTGCGCGAACGGGAACAGAACCAGCTCCAACGCGCCGCCGACGAGGAAGCCCGCGCCGCGAAAGACGCCGAGCGCGCCGCCGAGACAGCTAGGGAACGAGAAGCCCGCCAGTCCAAGCAGGCCGACAAGCTGGCGAAGAAGGCGGCGAAGGCGAAAAAGAAGGCAGAGGATAGAAGACGGAAGATAGAGCGGTCGCAGCCTCAGGAATCAGGGATCGGGGATCAGGAATCAGAAAAAGCAAATCAGGCACATACTGGTCACTGACGACAGATTACAGAGCCGCAAAGCGGCGTTTTGTCTTCCGTCCTTTGTCTTTTGTTTTTAAGAAATATAAAAAGAAAAACATAATAAAGAGGCGGGCAAGCCTGTGGATAAACCTGGAAAACAATTGATATTCAATGACTTGTTCCAATATTCAGGCTCTGGACAACCTTCCCGCAGGCTGTGGACGAAATCTGGACAAGTTCTTGCGCATGGCATTCTTCCCGTTTTTTCCGGAAACTGTGTACAGCTTCTCTACAGGGAAACGCAATCCAAAGTGGAGGTGGTTTGGTAGGTTGGATGAGCCGAAGGCGTAATCCGACAATCGTTCATCACCGGCGCTTGCGCCGCTGTTTTTGATTTGCGATGCTGCGCATCGGTGTGAATGGAATGTCGGATTACGCTGCGCTTATCCAACCTACAAAACCGACGTCATTCCCCCGCCACTTGGTAGATTTTTCCCTGTGCGCCTTTCAGATGAACAAAACAAAACCCGGACCGTTTCCGATCCGGGTTTCGTTGTTCGATGGGAAGTGAATCAATCCTGCGTGCGGCTGCGCTTGATGGCGTCCTCGACTTCGAGTTCCGGGATCGCCTGCTTGGCCGGTTTGCCCGGCAGGGATTTTTTCTTTTCTTCCTTGTCCTGTTTTCCAACCAGCGCTTCCACCCACAGGGGATTGTTTCCCCAGGGCATGAAGATGCGCATGGAAACACGAACGGCTTCCTCCATGAAGGGTTCGATGTTGGCTTCGACCTTGGGCATCCACGGGGAAAACAGATTCAACCAGGCATCCGCGGCGGGGAACAGGGCCTTGCCCTCCCCCTTGCCTTCCTCCGTCCTGGGCAAGACGGCGGGAGCCCACAGGCGGCCCATTTCCAGCCATGAGCGTTGCAGCGTTTCCAGATAGTTGTTCCAGAAATTCGTGTACTCTTCTTGCATCTCGTGTCTCCAAAGTGAGTTCAAAAACGAATTGTAGCCTTGCATGTCGATAAACGCGCAAAGTTTTGCCAGCGGGCCGTCTCTATTTTTTCACATAATGCGTCGGGTCCGGCAAGCCCGCGGCAAGGAAACCCGCCCGGCGCAGGCGGCAGGAATCGCAAAAGCCACAGGCGCGGCCTTCCCTGTCCGCCTGGTAGCAGGAAATGGTCAGGCCGTAATCGACGCCGAGTTCGTGCCCCATGCGGATGATTTCGGCCTTTGAAAGATGCATCAGCGGCGTGTGCAGGGTCAGCTTTTTTCCTTCCACGCCCGCCTTGGTGGCCAGGTTGGCCATTTTTTCGAAGGCGGCGATGTATTCGGGACGGCAGTCGGGATAGCCGGAATAATCGACGGCGTTCACGCCGACGAAGACGTCGCGGCTTTCCAGCACCTCCGCCCAGGCCAGCGCAAGGGAGAGCATGATGGTGTTGCGGGCGGGCACATAGGTGATGGGAATGCCGGGTTGCGGGCCGGAGACGGGAACGGCGAGATTTTCGTCGGTCAGGGCGGAGCCGCCGAACTGGGCGAGATCGAGCTTGAGTATCCGGTGTTCGACGGCACCGCCCTTTTCCGCCACCCGGCGCGCCGCGTCGAGTTCCACGCCATGACGCTGGCCGTAGTCGAAGGAAAGGCAATAGGAAGAAAAACCCTGGGCGCGGGCCTGGGCCAGGCAGGTGGCGGAATCCAGTCCGCCGGAAAGGAGGATGACGGCTTTGGCGGACATCAGGATTCGTTTGCCAGGTATTCCAGTTCGCGGAAAAGAGCGTCCTCGTTGCCGAGATTGAGTTCGACGACGCGGCGCAGGAGGGTGATGCTGTCCAGGTCGATCTCGACGCAGCGCAGGCCGATTTCCTGTCCCTGGATGCGGGCGACCCGCGCTTCCATGAAAATGCCGCCTTCCATGGGATCGTCCTTCCCTTCTTCCTCTTCCAGATTGACGGCCAGGGTGCAGGACATGTCCTCGGAAAGAAGGGGAGAGAAGGAAGAAACCGGGTCGACGGCGCGGACGAGGGCGCCTTTCAGGGAAAGGTCGATTATTTCCACGGAATATGTGCTGGCGGCGAAGCTCAGTTCGGCGAGCGTGTTGAAGTGGATGCGGGAAAAATGTCGGCGTTCGGTTTCCATGCGATTCCTCCTTTTCATTTTCCTCTCATATTAGCCCATAGGATCTTGTGCAACTGTATCTGCAGACGGACGGGAAGCCCGTCGGCGAGGATCCATTCGGCGAGTTCGCGGGCGTCCTGTCTTTCGTGCGCGGGGGAAAGCCAGAGCGGACAATGCCTGCCCAGCGAGGGATGGGCGGCGAGCAGGGCGCGCGTCCATTCGTAATCGGCGCGGTCGGCAATGACGATCTTGATTTCATCGCGTCCAGTCAGGCAGGCGAGATTGTCCCAGAGGTTCTTCCTTTCCTCGCCGGAAGAGGGCGCTTTCAGGTCCATGATCCGGGATACGCGCGGGTCCGTCCGCTCGATGGGAAGCGCCCCGGAGGTTTCCAGGGAAACGTCGTAACCGGCGTCGCAAAGGATGGTGAGCAGGGAAAGGCAGGCTTCCTGCGCGAGCGGCTCGCCACCGGTGACGCAGACCTGCCGGGCGGGATGGGCGGAAACGGCGGCGAGGATGTCGGCGATCGTCATCCGCTGGCCGTCGGTGAAGGCGTAGTCGGTATCGCACCACTGGCAGCGCAGGGGACAGCCAGCGAGACGGACGAAGACCGTGGGCTGGCCGACGCGGGAGGCTTCGCCTTGCAGGGAGAAAAAAATCTCGCTGATTTTCAGTGTGACTTTCAGTGAATTCCCCGCGATTCCAGGGGGAAGCCTCACCTCGTCGCCAGCCGCTGCTTTGCCTGGACCGCCGCCTGCGAATCGGGATATTTCTCGACCAGATTGGAAAGCGTGCGCCTGGCGGCGGCGGCGTTGCCCCAGTCGCGCTGGCAATTGGCAACGGCCAGCATGGCGTCGGGCGCGCGCGGGGAATCGGGCCAGTTCGTCGTGAGGGCAAGCTGCGCGTCGATGGCTTCCTTGCATTTGTTCTGGGCATACCAGGCGTTGCCGAGCCAGAACTGCGCGTTGGGCGCCATTTCGCTCGCCGGATAATCCTGCACGAAAGCGGCGAGGGACTTCGCTGCTTCCTTGTATTTGCCGGCCTTGAACTGGTTCAGGGCATCCTCGTAGGCCGCGCTTTCCGCCTCCGTGTTGGCAACCGCCGGCGGCCGTTCGCCGCCGCTGGAAGAAACGCCGCCGCCGGAACGTCCCTCGAAACGGGAAAGACGGCTGTCGAGATCGAGATAGAGATCGTTCTGGCGCTTCTTCGCCTGTTCGTTCTCGTACTTCAGGGTCTCGATATCGCCGCGCAGGCGGGAAATTTCCTCGCGCAGGCCGAGAATCTGCGTCGCCAGTTCCAGTTGCGCCTTGCTCAGGGTGTCGATCTTCTGCTCGGTTTCCTGCTTCAGGGCGGCGATCTGCTCGCGCGCCCCGCTATCGTCGAACAATCCCGCCCGCGCGACGGGCATCGCCAGGAGCGCGGCCAGGCAGCAGGGCAGAAAAAGCCGGGACATGATCAGAACTCGCCGGAATACAGGATGTCCGAACGGCGATTTTCCGCCCAGGCTTCCTCGTTGTGGCCTTCCGAACGGGGTTTTTCTTCTCCCAGGCTCACGGCTTCCACCTGGTCTTCCCGCACGCCGAGCAGGACGAGCATCTGCTTCACCGCCTCGGCGCGTTTCTGGCCGAGGGAAAGATTGTATTCGCGGCTGCCGCGCTCATCGGTATTGCCCTGGATCAGGACCTTGAACTGGCGGTTTTCCGACAGGAAGCGGGCATGCGCGGTAATCAGGCCGCGATATTCCTCGGCGATGTCGTAACGATCGAGGGCGAAATAGATGCTGCGCTTGGAAAGGATGCTGTTGGGATCGGTCAGCGCGGCGGGCAGGACGCCCGACCGGATGCCGTCCGCGTCGACACGGGTAATGCTGTTCGGATCACGGTCTTCCACCGGCGCGGGGGTGCCGGAAGTATCGGTCGTGCCGCAGCCGGAAAGGAAAGGCAGGGCGGCCAATGCCAGGACAACAAGGAACAATCGTTTTTGCATGACTTTCTCCAATCAAATAACGGTTTCTATGCAAGGGAATCAAGGAAGGATTTCAGAGCGTGATTGCAACGCAACCTCAACGTAACCTCAACGCGGAAATGGCCCCCACGCGGGCTCTCGCACATCGCCGGACATGCCCGACAGACGCTGCCGGATGCGTCCATCGACGGAAACCGCCGACAATACGCCGCGTCCGCCGATTTCCGTCGCCAGCACAATCATACGACTATTGGGCGCGAAACTGGGCGATTCATCCTTCCCCGAGCTGGAAATAATTTGTACCTGCCGGCTGGCGATATCCATGATCGCCAACTGGAAATGCCCGTCCCGGCGGGTGATGAAAGCGAGGCTCTTGCCATCCGGCGACAGGCGCGGGGAAACATTGTAGCTGCCCTCGAAGGTTATCCGCTCCGCCACGCCGCCGCCGGTGGCGATCCGGTAGATCTGCGGGCTGCCGCCCCGGTCGGAAGTGAAATAGACGAAAGCGCCGTTGGGAGAAAACTGCGGCTCGGTATCGATGCCCCCGGAAGAGGTCAGCCGCCTGGGCGCGCCGCCCGCCGCGTTGATGAGGTAAATCTGCGAATTGCCGCCGTCCTTGGTCAGCACGATGGCCAACTGGCTGCCGTCCGGCGACCAGGCCGGGGCGGAATTGGACCCCTTGAAATTGGCGACCACCTGCCGTTTCCCCGTGGCGAGGGAATGGACGAAGACGATCGGTTTCTTGTTCTCGAAGGAAACATAGGCAATGCGCCCGCCTTCCGGCGACCAGGCGGGAGAAATGATCGGCTCCTTCGAAACCAGGGCCGTTTGTGCGTTCTGCCCGTCGGAATCGGCGATCTGTAGCGAATAACGCCCGCCCGCCTTCACGACATAGGCGATGCGGGTGGAAAAGATGCCGCGCTCGCCGATCAGCTTTTCATAGATGACGTCGGCGATGCGATGCCCGGCGGCCCGCGCCTGGGAAGGCGTGGTCAGGAACACCGAACCGCCCAGGGTGCTCTGGCGGTTCGTGTCGTAGAGCCGGAAACGGGATTCCAGCCGCCCGTCCGCGTGCACGGCAAGGCTCCCCGCCGCCAGCGCGTCCGCCCCGCGGCTTTTCCAGAGTTCGTAATCGACGGGCGAAGACTCGTCGATGCTCACCCTCTCCGTGCCGACCAGGCGGAAGAATCCGCTCCGTTCCAGATCGTTGCGCACCACCGCCGTCAAATTCCGGCTCAATTCCGCGTCCCCGGCAAAATCGGCGATCGCCACCGGAATCTGCGTCGCGCCCGCGCCGGTGATCTCGATAGCCAACTGCGCCCTTGCCGTCAGGCAGGCTGACAGGGCGATCAAAAGGAGGAAAAAACGGGAAATGGAGGCGAAATGACGGGAACGGGACATGATGTTTGCGGGGAAAACGTAAGCGGGAGATTATAAGACAGAATTCTTCCGCTTCGTCATTGCGAAGCCTTGCCAGGAGCAATCCAAAATGGAGCCTCCAACCTCGTCATTGCGAGGAGCGTAGCGACGTGGCAATCCAGATGGCGGTTCAGTTTTCTGGAACGACAAAGCAACTTGGAAGGCCGTCTGGATTGCCACGGGCCTGCGGCCCTCGCAATGACGAGCTCGAAGGTGAGCGCACGGGTTTTACGCTCGCGCTTCGATTGTAGATTTTTTCCCACTTTGGATTGCAGGGCAAGTTGACTCATGGTGAGGGTCTCCAACAGGGTCAGGTTTCCAGGAGCATCGCTTCCATCTCCCTCAGCAAGTCCGGGTTGGGCGGTAGCGGGAAGATGCCGGCGGGCGCGTCGTCGATTTGCCAGCCGGGGCGGACGCCGCGGATGAAGAGGTAGCGGGCGCCGCCGAGGTGGCGTTCCGGGGTGTAGCCGGGAAGGCGGGTTTGCAGGTAGCGGT
>JAITDH010000075.1 GCA_031282665.1 Zoogloeaceae bacterium
GGCCTGTTCGGTGAAGGTCTTCCAGGCGCTTTCCTGTTCCGGGGAGAGCTTGAGCGCCTCGTGGAGCCGGTCGCGCCGTTCTTCCAGGCGTTTCTTGAAGTCGGCGGCGTTTTCGGAACCCCGGTCACTCCAGTCGTGCGGGCCCCAGTGGCCGGGACCCCGGTCACACCAATCACCATGATGTCCTCCGCCCGCGCTGGCGATGCCGATACCGAGCGCAAGGCTGGAAACGGCAAGGAAAGTAACGATGGTCTTGCGGGAAATGTTCATTTCATACTCCTTTTGTAAAGTCGATGGGTGGTTTCCACGAGAAGCCATTAAACCCGCAATTTGTAAAAAGAGTATGTCCTGACAAAGAAGCCTTGTTTCAGGTTGTGAGAACATCCGTATCCGGCAGCACCTTGCCCGGATTCATCAGGCCCGCTGGGTCGAGCGCCCGCTTGATGGCGCGCATGGCGGTGATTTCCGTCGGCGTCTTGTAACGGGGGAGGAGGGCGCGTTTCAACTGGCCGATTCCGTGCTCGGCGGAAATGCTGCCGGAAAGTTCGTGCACGAGGTCGTAGACGAGGCGGTTGGCTTCCGCTTCGCGCTTGATGAGCCGGGCGTTGGCTTCCGGTTCCGGCATGGAGAGGTTGAAATGCAGGTTGCCGTCGCCGAGGTGGCCGAAGGCGGTATGGCAGATGCCGGGGAAATTCTTTTCCAGGCGCGGGACGATGCGCTCCAGGAATTCCGGCACGCGGGAAAGGGGAAGCGCGATGTCGTGCTTGATGCTGATCCCCTCGCGTTTCTGCGCTTCGGAAATGTTTTCCCGCCATTGCCAGAAGCGCGCCCGCTCCGCTTCCGTCCGGGAAAGGACGGCTTCCTGCAGGATGCCGTTGGCAAGATGCCCGGCAAGGAATTTTTCCGTTTCCGTCCGCAAGCGGCTTTCTTCGTCGTCGGCGCAGTCGCTCAATTCGCAGAGCACGTGCCAGGGCGCGGGCGGCAGCGGCGTCAGCCGGGGGAAATGTTTTTGCACGAGGTAAAAGGCGCGCGGGCAGATGAGTTCGAAGGCGGTCAGGCGGGCGTCGAATATCCCCTGCATCCAGGACAGCAGCGTGAGGGCGGCCGTGGGAGAGGGCAGTCCCAGCCAGCAGGCGAGATGATGCCTGGGCAGGGGAAAGAGTTTCAGGACGGCCGCCGTGACGATGCCGAGCGTGCCTTCCGCGCCGATCAGGAGTTGTTTCAGGTCGTAGCCGGTATTGTTCTTGCGCAGGCAGTTCAGTCCGCGCCAGATTTCGCCGTCGGGCAGCACGGCTTCCAGACCCAGGGTCAGGTCGCGCATGGCGCCGTAGCGCAGGACCTGCACGCCGCCCGCGTTGGTGGAGATGTTGCCGCCGATCTGGCAACTGCCTTCGGAGGCGAGCGAGAGGGGAAAGAGCCGCCCGGCTTTTTGCGCGAATTTGCGGGCCTGCGCCAGCGTGACGCCGGCTTCGGCGATCATCGTGTTGTTGATCGGGTCGATGGCGCGGAGGTGGTTCAGCCGCCGCGTCTGGATGATGAGCGCATGGCCGCGCGCATCCGGCGTCGCGCCGCCGACCAGCCCGGTGTTGCCGCCCTGCGGCACGACCGGCACGCCGGCGAGCTGGCAGTGCCGGACGAGGGCGGCCGTTTCTTCCGTGCTGCCGGGGCGCGCCAGCGCGAGGGCGCCTCCCGAATAGCGACCGCGCCAGTCGGTCAGGAAGGGGGCGAGTTCTTCCGGGTCGGTGAGCAGGTGCCTCGGCCCGACGATGTTCCCCAGCCGCGCCAGGAAACGGGCGGAATCAAAGGGGTTCGGCATAGAGGTCATGCGCGTCCGCGTCCACGATCCGAACCTTGAGGAAATCGCCCGGCCCGGCCGCGGAGAAGTCGTCGACATAGACCATGCCGTCGATTTCCGGCGCGTCCCCCGTCGTGCGGGCCATGACGCCTTCTTCGTCCACCGCGTCGACCAGCACGGTCAGTTCGCGGCCGATCTTGCCGGCCAGCTTTTCGGCGCTGATGTCTTCCTGCAATTCCATCAGCCGGCGGCGGCGGTCTTCGCGCTCCGCTTCCGGCACATGCGCGGGCAGGGTGTTGGCCGTCGCGCCCTCCACCGGCGAATAGGCGAACGCGCCGACGCGGTCGAGGCGCGCTTCCGCGAGGAAATCCAGCAGTTCCTGGAATTCTTCTTCCGTTTCCCCGGGAAAGCCGGTGATGAAGGTCGAGCGGATGACGAGATCCGGGCAGATTTCCCGCCAGCGGGCGATGCGCGCCAGCATGTCTTCCGCCGCCGCCGGACGTTTCATGGCGGCGAGGATGCGCGCGTTGGCATGTTGGAAGGGCACGTCCAGATAGGGCAGGATCTTGCCCTCCGCCATCAGCGGCAGGAGGTCGTCCACGGCCGGATAGGGATAGACGTAATGCAAGCGCACCCAGAGGCCGAATGACGACAGCGCTTCGCACAATTCCAGAAGGCGCGTCCGGAGCGGCCGGCCGCCCCAGAAGCCGGTGCGGTACTTCGCATCGACGCCATAGGCGCTGGTGTCCTGCGAAATGACGAGCAATTCCCTGACCCCCGCCTGGGCCAGCTGCTCCGCCTCATCCAGCACTTCGCCCACCGGGCGGGAAACGAGCGGCCCGCGCAGCGAAGGGATGATGCAGAAACTGCACCGATGATTGCAGCCTTCGGAAATCTTCAGATAGGCGAAATGATCCGGCGTCAGGCGCACCCCCTGCGGCGGAACGAGGGACTGGAAGGGATCGTGCTCCGGCGGCAGATGCGCATGCACGATCGCCATGACTTCCTCCGTCGCGTGCGGCCCGGTCACGGCCAGCACCTTCGGATGTTCCGCCAGCACCACCTCCCTGCGCGCCCCCAGGCAGCCGGTGACGATAACCTTGCCATTCTCGGCCAGCGCTTCGCCGATCGCTTCCAGCGATTCGGTCACGGCGGCATCGATGAAGCCACAGGTGTTGACGATCACCAGATCGGCTTCCGCATAGGAAGGCGAAATCAGATAGCCTTCCGCCCGCAGGCGGGTCAGGATCTGCTCCGCATCGCTGGAAGCCTTGGGACAACCCAGGGAAACCATGCCGACGCTTGGGGATGATGGGGAGGATGGGAGGCTACTCATCGTTCTTCTGCCGAAAACCACGGCAATCACGTCGATCGCGTCTTGCCATATCCTTTGTCTTCACATGTCGTCTCCGTCTTTACCGCGCTTCGTTCGAGCAAAACCGGATTGTGCCGCAAATTACCCGGGAACAGAATCGGGGATCAGGGGGCGCAATCCAAAGTGGAGGAAAGTCTTGCCGCAATGACGAGGCGGGTGATGTGGCGTTGGTTTTGTAGGTTGGATAAGCGAAGCGCAATCCGACATTCCAACCACACCGATGCGTAGCATCGCAAATCAAAGAACAGCGGCGCAAGCGCCGGTAATGAACAAATGTCGGATTACGCCTTCGGCTTATCCAACCTACGAAACCGCGGCGCTTCGCTCCCCGCAATGCCGCAATGACGAGATTGGAGGTAACCACACGGGTTTTCCTCCACTTTGGATTGCACCCCTACGCCTGTGTCGATTTCACATTCGGCGGGTTTTGTTCGATATAGCGCATGATGCCGCGGGAAATGGCCTCGGCCAGTTTGTTCTGGTAACTTTCGTTACTGAGCTTGCGCTCTTCTTCCGGGTTGGA
>JAITDH010000109.1 GCA_031282665.1 Zoogloeaceae bacterium
CGGTGGCTCTCACTCCCCGCGCAATCCCTCCAGATAGCGTTCCGCGTCGAGCGCGGCCTGGCAGCCGGAGGCGGCGCTGGTGATGGCCTGTTTGTAGATCTGGTCTTGCACGTCTCCCGCCGCGAAGACGCCGGGGATGCTGGTTTGCGTGCATTGGCCGCGCCGTCCGCCGCGGGTGACGAGATAGCCGTTTTCCATTTCCAGTTGCCCGGCGAAAAGTTCCGTGTTCGGCCGGTGGCCGATGGCGATGAAGACGCCCGACAGGGCGAGTTCCCGGATTTCGCCGTCCTTCCGCCGCGCTTTCAGGCCGGTGACGCCGGAATCGTCGCCCAGCACTTCTTCGACGACGGTGTCCAGGAGGAGTTCGATTTTGCCTTCCGCGACCTTTTTGTGGAGCTTGTCGACCATGATCTTTTCCGCGCGGAATTTGTCGCGGCGGTGGATCAGGGTGACGCGGCTGACGATGTTGGCGAGATAGAGGGCTTCTTCCACCGCGCTGTTGCCGCCGCCCACCACGGCGACCGGCAGGTTGCGGTAGAAGAAGCCGTCGCAGGTGGCGCAGGCGGAAACGCCCTTGCCCTTGAATTTTTCTTCCGAGGGCAGACCCAGGTATTGCGCCGAGGCGCCGGTGGCGACGATCAGCGCGTCGCAGGTGTAGTTGTCGCTGTCGCCCTTGAGGAGAAAGGGTTTGCCGCCGAGTTCGACGGTGTGGATGTGGTCGAAGACGATTTCCGTGTCGAAGCGCAGGGCGTGATTTTCGAAGCGGGTCATGAGGTCCGGTCCCAGGACGCCGTCCACGTCGGCGGGCCAGTTGTCGACTTCGCTGGTGGTCATGAGCTGTCCGCCCTGGGCAAGGCCGGTGATGAGCAGCGGGGAGAGATTGGCGCGGGCGGCGTAGATGGCGGCGGTGTAACCGGCGGGGCCGGAGCCGAGGATAATCAGGGAGCGGTGTCGGGTGTCGGTCATGATGTTCTCTTTTCTGTCGAGGTGGAAGGGAAATCGTCCGGCAGGCGCAGGTGCCGGGCCGCTTGTTCCGGGCCGCCGGGAGGCTGCGCGGGGATGACGCCGAGCAGCGGGCAGGGCAGGGCATCGCGCAGGGCGGCCAGGTTGTCGTCCAGGCGGGGCATGGGTACAGGCAAGGGAGAGGGAAGGGTGTTGGCGATCCAGCCGGCGAAGGGAAGGCCGCGCGCGAGGATGGCTTCCGCCGTCAGGAGGGCGTGGTTGATGCAGCCGAGGCGCAGGCCGACGACCAGCAGCACGGGAAGACCGAGTGCCACGGCAAGGTCGGCGCTATCTCCGCTGTCATCGTCACGCGCTCCGAGGGGCACGCGAAAGCCGCCGACGCCTTCGAGGATGAGGAAGCCGTCTTCCCCGACGATCCGGCAGGCTTCGCGCAGGGCCGTCCGGATCGCGGCGAAGCGGATGGGGCGGCCCGCTTCCCTGGCGGCGATGTGGGGGGCGATGGGCGGGGAGAAGAGGTAGCAGTTGTCCACCGTTTCCGGCAGGCGCGGGCTGGAGGCGGCGCGGATGGCTTCGATGTCCTCGTTCCTGCCCTGGGCATCCGTCCCCGACGCGACGGGTTTCATGCCGGCGGCGGCATGTCCCGCCTGGCGGGCGGCGTGGAGGAGGGCGGTGGTGGCGTAGGTCTTGCCGATGCCGGTGTCGGTGCCGGTGAGGAAAAAGGCGTGTGTCATTTTTGCGCGTAGCAGAGGACGACCTGGTAGGTGAGCGGCAGGCCGCGTTCGGTGCGCCGCGTTTCGTAGGCCTGTTCCAGCCTGCGCCAGGTCGCGCGTCCCATCAGGCCGGGACGGCGGGCGCCGCCGATTTGGTTGGCGCCGATGTCCTTGATCGCGTGCAGGAGGCTTTTCAGGTCGCGGTAGTGGGCGGTGCAAGGCTCGATGTTCATCTGGATGTTGCGGAAACCCGCGGCGGTCAGCACCTTTTCCAGGGTTTCGGTCGAGTGCAGGGGGAGGGTGTGGCGGTAGCGGTCGATGTTGGAGAAGGTGTCTTCCAGTTCATGGAAGGTGCCGGGGAGCAGGCTGGAGAGGGCCAGCGTTCCGTCCGGCCAGAGCACGCGGTAGGCTTCGCGGCTCAGGGCTTCGATGTGGCACCACTGGGCGGTGAGGTTGGACCAGTACAGGCCGACGACTTCGTCGCGCAGGGGGATGTTTTCCACGTCGCCGACCACGCCGAATTCCAGGCGGCTGATCCGGGAGAGCATGCCCATGGAAAAATCCAGGGCGATGCGCCGCGCCGCCGGGAAGCGCTGGCCGAGGATTTCCATGCCGAAGCCGGTGCCGCAGCCGGCGTCGAGGATGACCGCCGGAATCAGCATCGGCGAAAGACCGCTGACCAGGCGCGCGGCCACCCAGCGCTGGACCTTGGCGGCGCTGTCGTAGGTATGGGCGGCGCGCTCGAAGCTTTGCCGCACCTGCGACTTGATGGGAAAACCGGGGATGGGAAAACCGGGAACGGTCTTTATTTCCGGCACGGAGGTCATGGTTTGGGCAATTCCTGTAAAAATGCGGCGTCGTCGCCCGCGAAGGGCGCATGCGCGCGGCCCGGCATGAGGACGAGGCGGGCGCGGGGCAGACGCGCCGCCAGCCAGCGCGCGGCCTCCGGAACGATGAGCGGGTCGTTTTCGCCATGCAGCAGGGTGACCGGGCAGGAAATACTTCCGGCTTCCTCGCGCAGATCCGCTTCATACAACCATTCCAGGCCGCGTTCCAGCGCCGCCTGCGGCATCGCCTGCATGCTGCCGACGAGGCTCGCGGCCGCCTGTTCGCATGCGTCCCCGCGGCAGAAGCTGCCGGCGAAGCGAGGCAGGAGGGAAGCGCCCTGGCTTTTGATCATGTCCATGAAGGCTTGCAGTTCGCCGGGCGGGCGTCCGTAATCCCAATGCTCGCGCCGGATGAAGCTGGGCGTGGCCGCTACCAAGGAAAGCGTGAGTATACGCCCTGGCGCTTTGCCGGCACAGGCCAGGGCGAGCATCGCGCCCAGCGACCAGCCGCCGAGGTGGCAGACCGGGGGCAGGCTGGCCAATACCCTGTCGCGCGCCGCGGCAAAGGTGGCGGGGATTTCCTCGCCCGGTTCCGCGCCCGGCAGGGGAAGGGGACGCCAGCGGGTCTTCGCCAGGGTATTTTGTAACGGCCGGACGCCGAAGCCCCAGCCGGGCAGGAAGAGGGCGGGGATGTCCTGGTTTTCCTGGTTTTCTTGTCGTGTGCCTTGTTGCGTGGCGTGGTTCATGGCATTTCTCCAGCCGCTTCCCGCAGGGCGGCGAGCAGGCGCGCCACGTCTTCCGCCGTATGCGCCGCGGAAAGCGAGATGCGCAGCCGCGCGCTGCCCACCGGCACGCTCGGCGGACGAATCGCCGGCACCCACAGGCCGCGCCGCCAGAGGGCGTTCGACAGCGCCAGCGCCGCCTGGTTGCCACCCACGATGAGGGGCTGGATCGCCGTCGGCGAGGGGAGGAGGGGCCACGGCAGATCCGCCGCGCCTTCCCGCAATTGCCGGATCAGGGCTTGCAGATGGGCGCGCTTTTCTTCCCCTTCGGCGATGATCCGCACGCTTTTCGCCAGCGCCGCCGCTACAGCGGGGGAGGCGGCGGTGGTGAAAATATAGCTGCGCGCCTTGTTTTGCAGATAGTCGATCACGGTTTGCGAACCAGCGACAAAGGCTCCGCTCACGCCCGCCGCCTTGCCCAGGGTGCCCATCAGGACGATGCGCGGATGCGCGCCGATGCCGCAGTGGGCGAGGCTGCCCGCTCCGCGTTCGCCGAGGACGCCGAAGCCGTGCGCGTCATCGACGACCAGCCAGGCGTCGAAGCGTTCGGCGAGGGCGAACAATTCGGCCAGCGGCGCGAGATCGCCGTCCATGCTGAACAC
>JAITDH010000206.1 GCA_031282665.1 Zoogloeaceae bacterium
GTCATGCAAATCCTTCAGGATTTCCTCTTGATGAGGTTTCAACTCAGGCGGCAAGCCCTTTTTGTTTCCCATCCGATCGCCTTTTTCGCTCATCAGGCAAAGCTTTGTGATGCACTGTCGACTCCAACCTAGTCCGCCATATTCTCCTTTCGCTTCCATACGTTTGAGTTCCATCCAAAGTTCATGACCACGCCAGAAGAAAAGCCAGCCATGCAATCCGGTAGTGACGTGGTCATATTTCGGGTTCTTTTGTTTTGCGACATGAAGTAGGTAGATGTTGCGTTCATGATCTATCGTGCAGAGATAGGGACTGGTAAATTCAAAGACGCGCCGCTCAATCGCGGCAGGCCGTACTTTTCCCAGTAGGTATCATCGTCTACGAAACGTTCGTTCACAAACATCGGTTTGCTCCTTGAAGGATTGGGTTGATAAAGTGGGATGGAGTCGTTTTCGTCATTGGCTCCATTGCAAAGCGGTGCATCCGCCGGGCGTAGTCCGCCCACCCAAAGCTCCAGACCGCGCGTCCGCCTCGCCCGCTTTTTCCCGCCGCTGGTGCGTGTCATTGTGCAGGCGGCTGGTTTTCACCAGCGCCAGCGCGTTCGCGGAATCGAGCGTCGCGTCCTCCCGCGAAGCGCCGATCATACGCTTATCCGAACTTCATGTGTAACATTTCCAAGGCACATGGGGAGGTGGCGTCGGTTTTGTAGGTTAGATAAGCGTAGCGCAATCCGACATTCGTATCCCCACGATGCACAGCATCGCAAATTAAAGAACAGAACGATTGTCAGATTACGCCTTCGGCTCATCCAACCGACCAACCTACGAAATTCCTCCACTTTGGATTGCGCCCGAGGACATTTTGGCTACCGTTCTGCCCGACAATTTGCCGTATAATTTTTAATCTGTAATGACATGAAAGATATGAATATGATCGCCGCGCCCTTCCGTCGCGTTGAAACGGGCGATGGCCCGGTATGACGTAATCTTCGCCAATCTGGAAAAATCCATAAACGAGAAAGCCATGCGCAAATATATCGGTCATCGCAAACCGCGCTCCATCAGTTTTTCAGCTTCGGGCACACTGCTTGCCGAAGGCGCGCGCTTCAACGACGAACTGCATCAGTTTCCGACCGGAAACCTATGCTTCATCCCCAAGGGCGTCTATCGCTTCAAGACCCATGAAGAGGCCAACCTTTTCGACCAGGAATACCTGGCAAAAGGCATGGCGCGCATTGCTCTGGAACGTCGGAATGGAAACGCGCCCAGCAGACAGAAGACAGAGGACAGAGCGGCCGCTGGCGCGGCCTTTGTCGTCGGTAATCTGTAATCAGAGACCCGCGCCAACTGGCTACTGATCCACAGACCACAAAGCGAGCATAGCGAGCGCTCTGTCCTCTGTCCTCTGTCTCCTGCCCCCCTGCCCCCTTACATCCGCTTACTCGCCATCGGCCGTAGCGCAACGAAAGCTCGTACAATACAGTCATTTTTTACGGTTTTTGACTTGACATGACGAAGAATCACCATTTTCGTACCCTGGCATTCGCGTTGGCGGGATTGCTGGCAATGGGCGTGCTGGCGCGCAATCTGCTGCATGAGGACGGTTCCACGCAGGCGGCGGACAAGAACGACGGCGAAGAGGCGGTGACGGTGGAAATGACGGCGGTGACGCGCTTTGCCTTCGCCGACGAAGTGACGGCCGTCGGTACGTTGAAATCGAACGAATCCGTCATCATCCGGCCGGAGATTTCCGGGCGCATCGACGCCGTGTATTTCAAGGATGGCGAAAAGGCGCAGGCGGGACGCCTGCTCCTGAGCCTGGACGCCGGCATACAGGAGGCGGAGTGGCAGCAGGCCAGGGCGCAATTGGCGCTGGCCGAGGCCAACCAGCGGCGCAACGAGGAACTGTTCCAGAAAAAATTCATCAGCCCGCAGGCGCTCGACAACACCCGTTCCGCCCTCAGGGTGCAGGAAGCCAATCTCGCGCTGGCCGCCGCACGGCTGGCGAAAACGAAGATCCGCGCGCCTTTCGACGGCATACTGGGCATCCGCGACATCAGCCCCGGCGATTACGTGAAGGAAGGCGACGCGCTCTTCAACCTGGAAGACATCAACACCCTGAAACTGGATTTTCGCCTGCCGGAAATCCATCTCAACCGCCTCGCGCCGGGGCTTTCCCTGGAGGCGACCACCGACGCCCTGCCCGACGAGCGCTTCTTCGCCACCCTGACCGCCATCAACCCGCTCGTCGACGAGGGCGGCCGTTCGATTGCCTGCCGCGCCCTGCTCGATAACCGCGAAGGCAAGCTGCGTCCCGGCATGTTCGCGCGGGTGCGCCTGACTTTCGACGAAGGCGCGAACAAAAACGGCATGGCGCTCGCCGTCCCCGAAGAAGCCGTCATCACCGGCAAAACGCCGCAAGTCCTGCGCGTGGAAAACGGCATCGCCCGCAACACGCCCGTTCGCCTGGGACGCCGCCGCGAAGGCCGGGTCGAAGTGCTGGAAGGCTTGCGGGAAGGCGATCTCATCGTCACCTCCGGACACCTGAAGGCCAGGGACGGAGACCCGGTGCGCGCCAATCCGAACGCCTGATTTTCCCCCTCCATTTCCTCATACGCCCATGAACGCCATGAACGCTACGAACGACATCAAAGACTATATGCAGAACCTGGGGCGGCAGGCCCGCGCCGCTTCACGGCGCATGGCCTCCGCCAGCACGACGGAGAAAAACGCGGCGCTGGAAGCGCTGGCAAACGCCATCCTGCGGGAAAAAGACGCCCTCATCGAGGCCAACGCGGCGGATCTCCAGGCCGCCCGGGCCGCCGGGCTGGAAACCGCCCTCCTCGACCGGCTCACGCTCTCCGCGAAAGGCGTCGACGGCATGGCGGCGGGCGTCCTGCAAGTCGCCGCGCTGGACGATCCCATCGGAGAAATGACGGACATCAAATACCGCCCTTCCGGCATCCAGGTCGGCCGGATGCGGGTGCCGCTGGGGGTGATCGGCATCATCTATGAAGCGCGCCCCAACGTGACCGCCGACGCCGCCGCGCTATGCCTGAAATCCGGCAATGCCGCCATCCTGCGTGGCGGTTCCGAGGCGATCCGGAGCAACCAGGCCATCGCCCGCCTGGTGCGGGAAAGCTTGCAAAGCGCCGGCCTGCCCGCCGAAGCCGTGCAGTTCGTGGAAACCACCGACCGCGCCGCCGTCGGCGAACTGATCGGGATGCGGGAATATGTCGACGTGATCGTCCCGCGCGGCGGCAAGGGGCTGATCGCCCGTCTGCGCGAAGAATCCCGCGTGCCGATGATCCAGCATCTGGACGGCAATTGCCATATCTACCTCGCGGCCAGCGCCGATCCCGCCAAGGCGCTGAAAATCGTGGAAAACGCCAAGACGCAGCGTTACGGCACCTGCAACACCGCCGAATCCCTGCTGGTCGACCGGCAGGCCGCCGCCGCCCTGCTGCCGCCCATCTGCGCCATGTTGAGCGAAAAGGGCGTGGAAATCCGGGGTTGCGCCGAGACATTGGCGCTCATCGAAAACGCCAGGGCGGCGACGGAAGAAGATTACTACGCCGAATACCTCGCGCCCGTCATTTCGGTGAAGATCGTCGCCGGCCTCGACGAAGCCATCGCCCACATCAATCGCTATTCCTCGCATCACACGGACGCCATCGTCACGGAACGCCACGAAGACGCCATGCGCTTCCTGCGGGAAGTGGATTCCAGTTCGGTGATGGTCAACGCCTCCACCCGTTTCGCCGACGGTTTCGAGTACGGCCTGGGAGCGGAAATCGGCATCTCCACCGACAAGATCCACGCTCGCGGCCCGGTCGGCCTGGAAGGACTGACCAGCCAGAAATGGGTGGTCTTCGGCAGCGGACAGACGCGCGCCTGAGGCGAAGGGCGCTCCAACCTCGTCATTGCGGGGCGCGCAGCGCCGTGGCAATCCAGGCGGTGGTTCAGTTTTCTGGAACGACAAAGCAAGCGGAAAGGCCGTTTGGATTGCCGCCCTCGCAATGACGAACTTGAGGGTGAGCGCACGTTTTGCGCTCACGCTTCGCTTGGCAAGTTCTTTTCTCCACTTTGATTGCACCTTGCTCTCTCCCCTTCATGGACTTTTCAACCGGGCTTTCCTAGAATGGACGCTCGATTCCACCTTGCCGCCAAAATGAAAAATTTCCTGCGTTCCCCGCTCTGCGCGTCCGGACTGATTATCCTCGTCGCCCTGGTTCTCTATGGACGCGTTCTTTCCTTCGACTATATATG
>JAITDH010000260.1 GCA_031282665.1 Zoogloeaceae bacterium
CGCCGCCTTGCTTTCCGTCTGCCGCAGCCGGTTGATGCGGATGACCTGCTGGATGCGGCGCAGGCGGTGGATGACCTGCGCCAGGTGGGAGCGGGAACCGACCTGGAGGGTGAGGTTCAGGCGGGTGAACAGTTTTTCCGGGTCGCTTTCCATGTTCAGGTGCTCGATGTTGGCGCCGGCGCCGGAAATGGCGGAAGCGATCTGGGCGAGGATGCCGCGCGTGTTCTTGACGCCGACGCTGATCCGCACGTCGAAGAGGCTGCCGGTGGTGGGTTCCCATTCCACGTCGATCCATTTGTGCGGTTCATGCGAACGGGATTTGCGGATGAGGGGGCAGTCGTGGGTGTGGACGACCAGCCCCTGTCCTTTCTTGATCGAGCCGACGATGGGGTCGCCGGGAATGGGCTGGCAGCAGGTGGCAAGCTGGATCGCCATGCCTTCCGCGCCACGGATGACCAGGGTGCCGGAACTCGTTGGCATGACGCTGTCGTCGGCGGAGAGGAGCCGGCGGGCGGCGATGGGGGCGAGGCGCTTGCCCAGGCCGATGTCGGTGAAGACTTCGCTGATCGAGTGGTTGCCGTTCGCCTTCATCAGCCGTTCCCACGCCGCGGCGGGGATTTCCGCCGGGTCGACGCCCAGGCCGATGAGTTCCTGGTTCAGGAGGCGCTTGCCCAGTTCGGTGGATTCCTGGGTGTGCTCGGTGCGCAGGAAGTGGCGGATCTTGCTTCTCGCCCGCCCGGTCTTGACGTAGGTGAGCCAGGCGGGATTGGGATTGGCGTGGGCGGCGGTGATGATTTCCACCAGGTCGCCGTTCTTCAGTTCCGTGCGCAGGGGGGAAAGTTCATGGTTGATGCGGGCGGCAAGGCAGCAGTTGCCGATGTCGGTATGGATGGCGTAGGCCATGTCGACGGGGGTGGCGCCCTGCGGCAGGGAGATGATCTGCCCCTTCGGGGTGAATACGTAGACTTCGTCGGGGAAGAGGTCGATCTTGACGTTTTCGAAGAATTCGGAGGAATCGCCGCTTTGCATTTCCAGGAGGGAGTGCAGCCATTTGTGGGTGCGTATCTGCAAGTCCGCGCCGCTGTGCCCGATGTCTTTGTAGAGCCAGTGGGCGGCGACGCCTTCCTGCGCGACGTGGTGCATTTCCTCGGTGCGTATCTGCACTTCCAGGGGCGCGCCGGTGGGGCTGATGAGGGTGGTGTGCAGGGATTGGTAGCCGTTGGCCTTGGGAATGGCGATGTAGTCCTTGAATTTGCCGGGGACGGGCTTGTAGAGGGCGTGCAGCGCGCCGAGCGCGAGATAGCAGGAGGGGATGTCGCGCAGGATGATGCGAAAGCCGTAGATGTCGAGGATTTGCGAGAAGGGGCGGCGTTTTTCCACCATCTTGGTGTAGATGGAATAGAGGCTTTTCTCGCGTCCGAAAACCTTTGCTTCGACGCCCACTTCCCGCATTTTTTTCTGGAAGCTCGTCTGGATGTTGCTGAGGACTTCCGTGCTGTCGCCGCGCACGGCGGCGATGGCGCGGGAAAGCACCCGCGCGCGCATGGGATGGATCAGGGTGAAGGAGGTGTCCTGCAAATCCCGGAACATCTTGTTCAATCCCAGGCGGTTGGCGATGGGCGCGTAGATTTCCAGGGTTTCGTGCGCGATCCGGCGGCGCTTGTCGGGGCGCACGGCGGACATGGTGCGCAGGTTGTGGTGCCGGTCGGAGAGCTTGATGAGCACGACCCGCATGTCGCGCGCCATGGCGAAGAGCATCTTGCGGAAATTTTCCGCCTGCGCTTCGCGGTAGGAGGAAAACTCGATCTTGTCGAGCTTGGAAAGGCCGTCGACCAGTTCCGCGATGGCGGGATTGAAACGCGCCGCGAGTTCGGCCTTGGTGATGCCGCTGTCTTCCATCACGTCGTGCAGCAGGGCGGCGCAAATGGCGTCGGTATCCATTTTCCAGTCCGCCACCGCGCCCGCGACGGCAAGCGGATGGGTGATGTAGGCTTCGCCGGAGAGGCGCAACTGGTCGGCGTGCGCCCTGTCGGCATAGCGGACGGCCTCCTGGATGCGCGCGATGTCCTCGGCGGGGAGGTAATCCAGGCGCTCGATGAAACGCCGGTAGGCGGGGTGCGTGGGAGAAAGCGAGTAGAACCCGTCGTCGGACGCCCTTTCTCCAGCAGGGCCGGCGGGGTCGGCAGGCTTGGCGGAAACGAGGGGAGTGGATAGGGCAGGGATCGTCATGGTGCGCCTTTGTCATCCCTGCCGTTTATCTATGCCACGCGATCCAGCCTATGCCCTGCCGCGATTGAGGATTTCCCTGCCCACCCTGGCCGCGGCGATTTCACGCAAGGCGGTGACGGTGGGCTTGTCCTTGCTGTCCTCGACCAGCGGGGTCGCGCCGGAAGCCAGTTGCCGCGCCCTGTGCGCGGCGGAAAGGGTCATTTCGAAACGGTTGGGGATGGTTTTCAGACAATCTTCGACGGTGATGCGGGCCATGATGCAATTTCTTCCAGAAAGACAATGAACGAATTCAGGGTGAGGACGACGACAGGGGCGAAGGCAAAGGTAAAGACAGGGTGGCAAGAAGCCGCGCATGCCGTTGAGATTGCCGCGCGACCATCAGGCGGGCTGCCTTGACGATGGCGATGAAATCGGCCAGCGCCGTATCCAGATCGTCGTTAATGATAGCATAGTCGAAATCCACGACATGCCGCGTCTCCTCCCTGGCCGCCGCCAGGCGGGTGGCGATGGTTTCCGCGCTGTCGGTGCCGCGCCCGGAAAGGCGCCCGGCCAGCGCTTCCGGCGAAGGCGGCAGGACGAAGATTCCGATGGCGTCGGGAAAGGCTTGCCGCACCTGCGCCGCGCCCTGCCAGTCGATTTCCAGGAGGACATCGCGCTCCCGCGCGCGCTCCGCTTCGATCCAGCGCCGCGAAGTGCCGTAGTAATTGCCGTGCACCTTCGCCCATTCGAGAAAATCGCCCGCCTTGATGCGCGCCTGGAAATCCGCCTCGCCGATGAAATGGTAGTCGTGCCCGTCGATCTCGCCGGCGCGCGGCGCGCGGGTGGTCGTCGAAATGGAAAACGAAATATCCGGCATCGCCGCGAGCAGGCGGCGCACCAGGGTGGTCTTCCCCGCCCCGGAGGGAGCGGCAACGATGAACAGGAGGCCGGCCATCTTCATTTCTTGTTGGAGGACGCCGCGTTGGTGAGGCTGGCGTCGATGCGCCGGATTTCCTCGTCGCTCTCCACCAGCAGGGTGAAACGGGCGACCTTGCGCACGCCGGCGGTCGTGCGGGCGACCTGTACCGCGGCATCGGCCTCGCGTTTGCTGACGATGCCGAGCAGGAAGACCACCCCCGCCTCGGTGACGACCTTCACGTGATGCGCGGAAAACTCGTTGGCGTCGATGAAACGGGCCTTGACCTTGGAGCTTATGTACGAATCGTTGCTGCGCGAGGCAAAGCTGCTGTTGCCCGCGACGACCAGTTCGTTCCACACGCTCTGCACGTTTTCGATCCGCGCGACTTCCTCGGCGACGCGCATCCGCACGGTTTCGTTCGGCACCTCGCCGGTCAGGAGGACGCGGCGGTTGTAGCTGGTGACGTTGATGTGGCTGACATCCGATATTTCCTTGCCCAGGCGGCCGGATACCTTCAATTCGATGGCGGTATCGTCGGCCTGCACGCCGATCGAGCGGCGATCGGCGACGGCCAGGACGCCGACGGTCGTGCCGACCAGGGCGGCGCCGAAGCAGCCTTGCAGGACGGGAAGAACCGCGCACAACAGGGTGAAAATCAGGACGAGACGGGTGGTTTGCTTCATGTTCAGACTCCCAGTAGCAGATTATCGATGCCGTCGCACAGACAGTGAAGCAGCAGCAGGTGGACTTCCTGGATGCGGGCCGTGCGTGTTGCGGGGACACACAGATGGATATCGTCCGCGCGCAGCATTTCCCCGATCTGTCCGCCGCCCCGTCCGGTCAGGGCGACGACGCGCATTTCCCGCTCCTGCGCGGCGGCGATGGCCTGGATGACGTTGGCGGAATTCCCGGAAGTGGAAATCGCCAGGAGGATATCCCCCGCCCTGCCCAGGGCGCGCACCTGGCGGGCGAATATTTCCTGGAATCCGTAATCGTTGCCCACTGCGGTAAGGATCGACGAATCGGTACTGAGCGCCAGGGCGGCAAGTTCCTGGCGCTCGGTCTCGAAGCGCCCGACCAGTTCGGCGGCGAAATGCTGCGCATCGGCGGCGGACCCGCCATTGCCGCAGGAAAGAATGCGCCCATCGCGCAGCAGGGCTTCCGTCATCGCCTCGCAAGCCACCGCCAGCGGCGCGACCAGGCGCTCGACAGACTCCTGTTTGACGCGGATGCTTTCGAGAAACTGCTGGACGATACGTTCGGTCAAATCCATGAGGGTGAAAAAAGGAAAAA
>JAITDH010000280.1 GCA_031282665.1 Zoogloeaceae bacterium
CGTTTCATCGTGCTTGTCAGCAGCGCTTTCGTCATCGTATTGGCGGCGTTCATCGTGCCGCTTCTCATGGGGGGTTCCGGTTCGCCGGGAGAGGCCGACGATATCGAAGTGCGCATCGCCCCGGTGGCGCGCATCACGCAGGAAGACCTGGCTGCCAGCACGGCGGAGGCTGGCGCGGAAAATGCCACGCAGGGCGGCGAGGCGGCCGAGCCCAGGGATGGGGCGACGGTCTATGCCCTGGTCTGTACCACCTGCCACGACACAGGCATCTCCGGTTCGCCGAAGAAGGGCGACAAGGAAGCCTGGGCGCCCCGCATCGCCACCGGTAAGGAGGCGCTTTACGGCTCCGCCCTGGCAGGCAAGGGCGTCATGCCTCCCAGGGGCGGCAACAGCAGCCTGTCCGATGAGGAAGTCAAGAACGCGGTGGATTTCCTGGTCGATTCCGCCAGTTGATGCCTTTTCCCTCCACTTGGAATGCCAGAGCCTTGTCTCTGGCGTTTTTTTGCATGTTTCCGTCGGGATTAGGGATAGAATGAGAGACATCCGTTCATGGCAGATTCATCATGAGTAAACCGTTACGTTCGAATCGTTCTGCCTCGTGGATGAATGGCTTGTTGCCGGGGTTGGTAATCATCGTGGCCCTGTCCGGCATGTGGTTCGTCTATGGGATGTTCTATTCCTGGGGCGAGGACGAAAAGGGCGACAACTGGGACGACAATCGGGACATGACATTCAGTTCCACGCAACCGACTGCGGGGACGCAGCGTCCGGATGAACCGATCCTTCCCATTTCCCCGTTGAGCGGCCTGGACCCGCAGAAGGTGGCGCTCGGGCAGATTCTTTTCCACGATGTCCGCCTCTCGCGGAATGGCACCATCAGTTGCGCGACCTGCCACGACCTGATGCGGGGCGGGGTCGATCATCTGCCCCGTTCGTTCGGCGTCGACAATGCGGAAGGGTCGGTCAATACGCCGACCGTCTACAACTCCGTTTTCAATTTCCGGCAATTCTGGGATGGCCGCGCGGCAACGCTGGAAGAGCAGGTGGAAGGCCCCCTCCTGAACCCCGTGGAAATGGCGACGGACTGGCGGCACATCATCACGGTATTGAGCGCCGACGCGCAGATCAGCGCCCGCTTTCGCGCCATCTACAATACCCCGCCCACACAGCAGGGCGTGCAGGAAGTCATCGCTGAATTCGAGCGTTCGCTGGTGACGCCTTCCCGCGTGGATCGCTGGCTGCGCGGCGATGGAAAAGCGCTCAGCGAGGAAGAGCTGGCCGGTTACCAGGCTTTCAAGAGACATGGCTGCATGGCCTGCCACCAGGGGGAAAACGTGGGCGGCAATCTCTTCCAGCGCTTCGGTATCATGCAGGACTATTTCGCCGGGCGCGAGGCGAGCCAGGCCGACCTGGGGCGTTTCAACGTCACCGGCCGGGAGGAGGACAGGTACGTGTTCAAGGTGCCGAGCCTGCGCAACGTGGCGATCACCGCGCCTTATTTCCATGACGCGTCGGTGAATACCCTGGAAGAAGCCGTGGCGATCATGGGGCGTTACCAGTTGGGCGTGGACCTGCCGCGTGAAGATGTCCAGGCCATCGTGCTCTTCCTGCATGCCTTGACGGGAGAACGATTGCAATGAAGATGAAGCCCCTCCTGCGTTCGCTCTTCCCCTGGCTTTTGCTGGCGGTGCTGGGCTGCGTCCTGTTCGTGCTCAATTTCCTGAGCCGTTCCCTGAATGATGACGAACGCAACCAGATGGAACTGGAAGTGCGCCAGATTCTGACCCTGGACACCCGCATCAATCTCGATGTCCTGCGCCTGCGCCACCGGCAGTTGCTGGGCTACGATTCCCTCAGCAATTCCTCCGAGCAGGTCGATCGCCTGCTGGCCCGCATGCAGGCTTCCTTCGTTCGCATGGGGCTGCCCGATACCCTGAAAGCCAGCCGCGAATCCTGGAAGAACAAGGAGCTGGCGCTGGACGATTTCAAGCGCCAGAACACGGTGCTGGTCAATTCCCTCTACCATTTCGTGAACCTTTCCCGTGCGTTGCAGGACGGCGGAAGCGGCGGGGCGAGCGTTGCCTCGGCGGTGACGCGCGACGTGCTGATTTTCGTCAATGAGCAGAACGCCGAGAGAATCCCCGCGATCATCGACAACCTGAATCGCCTGGAAGCCGGCAGCGCCGCCTGGGGCAATCTCTCCACCCAGGCGCTGCTCCTCTCCGCGCATGGCCGGCAGATCGTCAACAACCACCTGCCGGTGCAAAGGCTGATGCAGGGCATGACCAACAACAGCTTTCCGCAGGACATCGAACGCGCCTACGGCGAATATATCAAGGCCTATTCCCAGCGGATGTTCCGCGCGGAGGAATACCGCCGGTTGATGGCGATCTTCTCGCTCCTGATGGTCGCCAGCGTCGTCCTGATCATGCTCCGCCTGCAACAGACCGCCAGCGAACTGGAACGCAGCCACGCGCTCCTGGACAACATTGCCGACCACCTGGGCGAAGGCATCCTGAGCTTCGACGCGCACGGCAGGATCAACTTCATGAACCAGCGCGCCGAAATCCTGCTCGGCAAAAAGGAAAACGACCTCATCGAGACCGACGCGCTCGACATCTGGCCGAGGGGCGAAGGGGCGAATTCCGCCTTCCGCGCCGCCGTGCAGTCCAACGCGCCCTATGAAGGCGAAGAATGGCTGCAACGCACCACTGGCGAACGCTTCCCGGCCGTCTTCCTCGGCGGGCCCCTGCCGCAGATGGATGACGAAACCCAGCGGGGCTATGTCACCTCTTTCCGCGACGTCACTGTGCAGCGCCAGGCCGAAGAGCGCCTCAGGACCGCCGCCCGCGTCTTCGACAATCTTTCCGAAGCGATGACCATCGCCGACGCCAATGGCCTCATCCAGTCGGTCAATGCCGCGTTCACCAACATCACCGGCTACACCGAAGCGGAAGCCATCGGCAAGACGCCGGGCAAGCTGCTCGGCTCCGGCCTGCACGAGCAGGGATTCTTCCGCAGCATGTGGCGGACGCTGAATGAAGAAGGACAATGGCAGGGGGAAATCATCAACCGCCGGAAGAGCGGGGAAACCTATCCCGAATGGCTTTCCATCACCGTGGTCAAGAACGAGCGCGGGGAAGTGCTGCAATACATCGGGTTGTTCTCCGACATCTCCGAGCGCAAGCAGGCGGAAGCCTACATCCACCACCTTGCCTATCACGACCCGCTCACCGGCCTCGCCAACCGCCTGCTCTTCAACGACCGTCTCGGCAACGCCATGCAGCAGGCGCACCGCACCCGGCGTCCCCTGGCGGTCATGCTCTTCGATCTCGACCACTTCAAGACCATCAACGATTCCCTCGGCCACCACGCCGGCGACCTGCTCCTTGCCGCCGCCAGCGAACGCATGGCCCGCCTGCTGCGGGAAGGCGACACCCTGGCCCGCCTGAACGGCGACGAATTCGCCCTGCTCCTGCCGGAAATCACCTCGCATGCCGATGCCGCCACCCTGGCCAGCCGCATCCTGCAGGAATTCGCCAAATCCTTCGACCTGGAAGGCCGGGAAATCTTCATCTCCTCCAGCATCGGCATCGCCGTCTATCCCTCGGACGGAGAAAACGAGGAAGTCCTCCTCAAGAACGCCGACATCGCCCTTTCCAACGCCAAGGGCGCGGGCCGCGCGATCTTCCGCTTCTTCCTCGAAAGCGACAGCACCAATTCGCTCGAACTGCTGGAACTGGAAACCGACCTGCGCCACTCCGTCAACCGCAACGAACTGCGCCTCTACTACCAGCCGCAGGTCAACACGCGCAGCGGGATGATCTACGGCGTGGAAGCCCTGGTTCGCTGGCAGCATCCCACGCGCGGCCTGTTATTCCCCGACCGGTTCATCGCCTTGGCAGAAAACTGCGGCTATATCGACATCCTCGGGCGCTGGTGCCTGGAAACCGCCTGCAAGCAACTCGTCGAATGGCGGAAAAACAACATCCCCATCCAGCGCGTGGCCGTCAATGTCTCCGCGCGCCAGCTTCGTTCCCCCGATTTCGTGGAAATGGTCCTGGAAACGGTCAAGGCAACCGGCATCGACCCCTCCTGCCTGGAACTCGAACTGACGGAATCCTCGATGTCCGACGACCCGGAACGCGCCTTCAAGATTTTCGCGCAACTGCGCGAAACGGGCATCCGCGTCGCCATCGACGACTTCGGCACCGGCTACTCCTCGCTTTCCTATCTCTCCCGCTATCCGGTCAACATCGTCAAGGTCGACAAGAGCTTCATCGACCACATCTGCGGCGGCGAGCACGACACCTTCTCCGTCGTGCAGGCCATCATCGTGCTGGCGCACACCCTGAAAATGGAAACGGTGGCCGAAGGCGTGGAAACCGAGGAACAGCGCAAAATGCTCACGGGCCTGGACTGCGACCTCCTGCAAGGCTATCTGTTCTCTCGTCCCTGCCCCGCCGCCGACCTCCTCGAACTGCCCTGCGTGGAAGAAAACGAATGATCGGGTCGGGCGGTCAGATCTGCGTATATTTATCCTTGCGCCCGTAGCTTTTTTCCACCGGATATTTCTCCGCGTTCTTCGCCATCTTGCGCATGAAAGCGGCGGCCAGGTCGATGCGGGCGCGGTCGGCGAGGAGAAGCAAATAAGCCAGGACATCGGCGCATTCATCCGCCAGGACCTCGCGGTTTTCCGGCTGGGCGCAGAAAGCCTCCACCTCCTCGTCGTTTTTCCACTGCGCCAGTTCCAGCACCTCCGCCGCCTCCAGGGCAAGGGAAAGCATCAGATCCTTGGGCTTGTGGAACTGCGCCCAGTTTCGTTCATCGCGGAAATCCCGGATGGCCCGGGTCAGATCTTCCAATGTCTGGTTCCGAGTTTGAGTCATTTGTTTTCTCCATGACATTCCACCCCGCTCCCGCGTCCTCGCCCAGGCGCGCCGCGAGCCAGGGCAGGCACTCGCGCAGGGTTGCCGCCAGGGTCCACGGAGGATTCAGGACGAAAAGGCCGCTCCCGTACATGCCCAGCCCATCCGGCGAAACCGCGCGGACATCCAGGGTCGCGTCGAGCCAGGGCGCGCCCAGGCGTCGCAATCGTTCGGGCAACTGGCGCGCCTCCAGCCGGGCCAGGCGGGGATACCAGACGGCATAGACGCCGGTGGAAAAGCGCCGCAGGGCGTCCCGCAGGGTATCCAGCACGACGGCATAATCGGCGCGCACCTCGTAGGAAGGGTCGATGAACACCAGCGCCCGGCGCGAAGGCGGCGGCAGCAGGGACTTCAAAAGCGTGAGACCGTCGTCCTGCGCCACGCGGATTTTGTCGCGCGGAGGAATATGGCGCGCCAGCGTCCGGGCTTCCTTCGAATGCAACTCGAAAAACCGCAGGCTATCCGTCCGGCGCAATGCCTGGCGCATCAACCAGGGCGAACCGGGATAATGGCGCAACACCCCGTCCGGATTCAGTTCGCGCACGCTGGCGAGATAATCCGCCACGGCTGGCGGCGCGTCATTTGCCTGCAAAACACCCTGCCAGATGCGCCCGATGCCCTCCCTGAATTCGCCCAGTTTTTGCGCCTCGGGCGAATCCAGGACATAGCGCCCGCCGCCGGCATGGGTATCGACCGCCAAGAGCGGCGTTTCCTTTTGCGCCAGATAGCGCAGCATCGCCAGCAAAGCGACATGCTTCAGAACGTCGGCATGGTTCCCCGCATGGAAGGCATGGCGATAACTCAACATGGGCTACAAAACCGCCGAAAAAAGTTCCAGCCGCGGACCTTCCAGATACCATTCGCGGGCGCTCTTCGCCGCGTTGGCATGCGCCTTCATGAAGGCCTCCGAATGCGTCCAATCGACAAACGCCTGCTCCGACTCCCATTCCGTATGCGAAGCGAAGAGGGTGAAATTTGCATTGCTATCGCCGCGCAGGAGATGAAAGCGAACAAACCCCGGCACCTCGCCCAGATAACTCTCCCGGCGACGCCAGTGCTCGACGAATTCCTCTTCCCGCCCGCGGGCGATCTTGAAGCGGTTCATGGCCAGGAACATGGTTGCAAAGGATCGGTGAAAAGAGAGCGGACTATACCGTAATGGCACGCAGCGGGAAAGCCGCGGACAACCAATGAGCGTGATTGAAAGTGGAGGCAAACCCGTGCGTTTACCTCCCACTTCGTCATTGCGAGGCGCGCAGCGCCGTGGCAATCCAGGCGGCGGCTTGGTTTTCTGGAACGACAAAGCAAGCGGAAAGGCCATCTGGATTGCCACGGGCCTGCGGCCCTCGCAATGACGAGGTGGAGGGTGAGCGCATAGGTTTTGCACTCGCGCTTCGCTTGGTAAGGTTTTTCCCACTTTGGATTGTGCACCCATCTGGAAATGTCCAGCGACGATCCTCCGTGTCATGTGATAATGCCACTCCCTTCGTTTCCTGCCTGAAAGGCAATTCCATGGACCAACTGGTTTATCCGCGCGAGCGCACCCTGGGAGCGCTGACCCTGATACTGGGCATCCTGACTTGGATTCTCCTCATCGTCGGCACTTTGGGGATCGTCCTGTTCTACATCCTGCTGGCGTTCATCGGCTATATTTTCGCGCAATCGGGCTTGATTGCCTGGATCAAGGGGACGGGCGTCAAGCTCTCGCCCGAACAACACCCCGACCTCTTCGAGCGCGTCAAGACCTGCTGCCAGAAACTGAACATGGCGGTGCCCGATGTTTACATCCTGGAAGGCGGCGGGATGCTCAACGCCTTTGCCACCCGCTTTTTCGGGCGCAATTTCGTGGTGCTGCTTTCCGATGTCGTCGACGCGCTGGAAGACGAACCGGATGGCATCAATTTCTACCTCGGCCACGAACTGGGACATATCCGCATGCAACACCTGACCGGCCGGTTGTGGCGTCTGCCGGTGCTGTGGCTACCGCTCGTCGGGGCCGCCTACTCGCGCGCCCGGGAACGCACCTGCGATCTGCATGGCCGCGCCTGCTGCGACGATGCCCAGAACGCCGCCCGCGCCTTGGTCGTGCTGGCGGCGGGAGCGCGACGCTGGAAGACGACCCATCTGGCGAACTACGCGCGCCAGTCGCAGGAAAACTCGGGTTTCCTGGCCTCCTTCCATGAGTTGGTTGGCGGCTATCCCTGGCTGACGAACCGGGTGGCGCACATGCTGGACCCCGCCGCGCCGCTTCCCGGACGCAATCCCCTTGCCTATCTCCTGGCCTTCTTCGTCCCCTATGGCGGACGCGTGGCGGGAGGGCTGGGCGGCACCATCATCCTCATCGGCGTGATCGGCGTGCTGGCCGCCACCATCGTGCCCGCCTATCAGAATTACAAGGCTCGCACCGCCGCCCATACGGCATGGCAACTGGGCGAACCGATTCGGGAAGGGCTGGCCGAATATTACAAAGGTGAAGAAGAAGTGCCGGATTCCTTCGAAGCAGCCGGCCTGCCTTCCCGCCTGGAAGACGGCACTTCCATCGAACTGGATACGAACTCCATGACCGTCCTCGCGTATACCCCTTCCGGAATCCTGTTGATGGAACCGCAAGTGATGGAAGACGGCTCGCTGAAATGGTTCTGTCTGCCGGGAGAGGAAAGAGAGAAGCGGAAGTTGAGGCAGGAAAACATGCCGCGGGAGTGCCGCCTCTCTGAAGATGATTGATCCATGCCCGAATTGCCCGAAGTCGAGGTCAGCCGTCTGGGACTGTTGCCGCTGGTCGGACAGACCTTGTCCGCGGTCACGGTCCGCCGCCCCGACCTGCGAGCGCCCATTCCGGCGGGGCTGGAGCAGCGCTTGCGGGGACACCGGCTGGCGGAGATACGGCGGCGCGGCAAATATCTCCTCTTCCACTGGCCGACGGCGGGCGGCTGGCTGATCCTGCACCTGGGCATGTCCGGCAGCCTGCGCCTGGTTCCCGGCGA
>JAITDH010000037.1 GCA_031282665.1 Zoogloeaceae bacterium
GTCACCTGTCTTCCGTTTCCTGCTTTCCGACTCTCTCCAGCAGCGCGGCGACGACTTTTACGGGTTTGTTGGGCAGGCGCGGGCGTTCTTCTCGCGGGGTTGAGCCCAGCTTGGGTTCGTAGGGGCGGGAGAAGTCGAAACCGTCCGGGGCGATCGTGTTGATTCGGCGTCCGCCGCTCGCGCGGCGCGATGGATGGGAGGCATTGGACACGTTGGCGGGCGCGGCGATCGGCGCCCTGACAGGCGGGCGTTCCGGTTCGAAGCCGGGGAGGAGGACCTGTTCGATCTGCCGCTTGATCAGCTTTTCGATTTCCGCCAGATAGGGCTTTTCAAAAGCGGCGACCAGGGAGATGGCTTTTCCCTGCCGCCCGGCGCGGCCGGTGCGGCCGATGCGGTGCACGTAGTCTTCCGGCACATGCGGCAATTCATAGTTGATGACGTAGGGCAGGTCTTCGATGTCCAATCCGCGCGCCGCCACGTCGGTGGCGACGAGGATGCTGGTTTCTCCGGATTTGAGGGCTTCCAGCGCTTTCAGGCGTTCGTTCTGGCTCTTGTCGCCGTGGATGGCGTCGGCGAGCAGTCCCGCGCGCTGCAATTCCCGGGCAAGCCGGGAACAACCCTGCTTGGTGCGGGTGAATACGAGGCATTGGCGAATTTCGCCGGAGCGCAGCAGATGGATGAGCAGGGCGCGTTTGTCATGCTCGGCGACCGGATAGACGCGGTGCAGGATGGTTTCCGAGACCTGGTTCCGGCGCGCGACTTCGACGAGCATCGGCGCGCTCAGCATGGAATCGGCCAGGCGCTTGATTTCGTCGGAGAAGGTCGCGGAAAAGAGCAGGCTTTGCCGCCTGGCGGGCAGGAGGTTCAGGATGCGCTTGATGTCCGGGATGAAGCCCATGTCCAGCATCCGGTCGGCTTCGTCCAGCACCAGGACTTGCACGTTGTTGAAGTGCACGCTTTTCTGTTCGACATGGTCGAGCAGCCGCCCCGGCGTCGCGACCAGGATTTCCACGCCCCGGCGCAGTTCGGCGGTCTGCGGCTTGATGTCCACCCCGCCGAAGGCGCACATGGCGCGCAGGGCGGTGTGTTTGCCATAGGTCTTGACCGATTCGAAGACTTGCAGGGCCAGTTCCCGCGTGGGGGTCAGGATCAGCGCGCGCACCGGATGCCGGGCGGGGGAAGGGCTGCTGCTGGCAAGGGGCAGGAGGCGTTGCAGGAGGGGCAGGGTGAAGGCCGCCGTCTTGCCGGTGCCGGTCTGCGCGCCGCCCATGATGTCGTGTCCGGCGAGCACGAGTGGAATGGCCTTCGCCTGGATCGGGGTCGGGGTTGTATAGCCGGCATCCGTGACGGCGCGCAGGATTTCCGGCGCGAGGCCAAGGGTGGCGAAGGACGGGAGGGCGGAGCCGTCGTCGTTCGATGCGGGAGGTGTATGTTCGTCCATGGGCGAAAGATTATACGCGCCTGCCACAAGAACGCGTGAATATGGGAGAATCTCGCCCATGAGACTTTTTCATCGTCCGTTCCGTCAGCTTTTCCTTTTTCCTTTGTTGTTCCTGGCTGTCGCGGGTTGCGAGCAACTGGAAAACCGCTTGGGACTGGAAAGCGCGGAAAAGAAGAATGCCCGCCTGGAGGCCGAGGGGACGGCTGTCGGCGGCGCCTGCCGTCAATCGGGACGGGCGATCGAGGATTGCTACGCGATCTATACCTGGGTGCCCAAGGAGGCGATCTTCTCCGGCTGGCGCGAGATGGACGAGTATATGCGGGAAAACAATCTGGATACGATCACGCCCTTGCTCCCGCCACCGCCGCCGCCCGAAGCGGGCAAGAAGAAAAGGAAAGCAACGCCCGCGCAGGAGACGGAGGGCAATGAAGCCGCGCCGCCCGCGCCGATCCCCGTTCCCGTCCCCGCCGCCAGGGTTCCCGCTCCGGCCGCGCCCGCGGCGGAAGAAAATCCGTAGGACGGCGGAAGTGATATGATGCCCATCGACTTTTTCCCTTTTCATTGCCGCCATGCGCCAAGCTGAAATTTCCCGCGATACGCTGGAGACCCGCATCCGGGTTCGTCTCGATCTCGATGGCAACGGGCAGGGCCGGTTCGTGACCGGCGTGCCCTTTCTCGATCACATGCTGGAGCAGGTCGCGCGGCATGGCCTTTTCGATCTCGAGATCGAGGCGAAAGGGGATTTGCAGGTCGACGATCATCATACGGTCGAGGACATCGGCATTACCCTGGGACAGGCGCTCGCCCGCGCGCTGGGCGACAAGAAGGGCCTGACCCGCTATGGACATGCCTGCGTGCCGCTGGACGAAGCCCTTTCCCGGGTGACGATCGACCTTTCCGGACGGCCCGGCCTGTTCATGGAGGTGGATTTCGCCCGCGCGGTGGTCGGCCAGTTCGATACCGAGCTTTTCGAGGAATTCTTTCGCGGCCTGGTCAATCACGCGGGCATGACCCTGCACATCGACAATCTCAAGGGCAAGAACGCGCATCATCAGGCGGAGACGATCTTCAAGGCTTTCGGCCGCGCCCTGCGCATGGCGGTCACGCCCGATCCGCGCCGGCTCGGCGCGATTCCCTCCACCAAGGGAACGCTCGCATGAGCGTCGTCATCATCGACTACGGCATGGGAAACCTGCGTTCGGTCGAGCAAGCCCTGAAGGCGGTGGCGGTTGGCGAGGATGTACGGGTGAGCGCCGATCCGGCGGAGGTGGCGAAGGCCGGGCGCGTCGTGTTTCCCGGCCAGGGGGCGATGCCGGACTGCATGGCGGAACTTTCCCGCCGTCATCTGCGCGAGGCGGTGCTGGCGGCGGCGGCGGAAAAACCCTTTCTCGGCATCTGCATCGGTTTGCAGATGCTTTTCCAGCACAGCGAGGAGGGGGACGCGGAGGGACTGGGCATCTTTCCCGGCGAGGTGCGCCGCTTCGTGGAGGAGCGTTGCCTTGCCCCGGACGGCTCGCGTCTCAAGGTGCCGCACATGGGCTGGAACCAGGTCTGGCGAACGAAAAAAGCCCCCGAACATCCGCTCTGGGCGGGGATCGCCGACGGGGCGCGTTTCTATTTCGTGCACAGTTACCACGTCGTGCCGCGGGACGAAACGCTGATCGCCGGGCGTTGCGAGTATGGGCAGACCTTTACCTGCGCCGTGGAGCGGGATAATATCTTCGCCGTTCAATTCCATCCGGAAAAAAGCGCTGGCGACGGGCTCAGGCTGCTTGCCAATTTCATGCGCTGGAATCCTTGACCAGACGCGTTCAGGTACTTTCACGTTTTTCTCATCATGCTGATTATTCCCGCCATCGATCTCAAGAACGGTCAATGTGTCCGTTTGAAGCAGGGCCTGATGGAACAGGCCACCGTTTTTTCCGACGCGCCCGCCGAGCAGGCGCGTCGCTGGCTCGACGCGGGCGCGCGCCGCCTGCATCTGGTGGATCTCGACGGCGCTTTTGCCGGCGCGCCGAAGAACCGCGCCGCCATCCGGGCGATCATGGCGGAGGTGAACGGCGCCATCCCCGTGCAACTGGGCGGCGGCATCCGCGACCTGGATACCATCGAACTGTGCCTGGACGCCGGCCTCGATTACGCCATCATCGGCACGGCAGCGGTGAAGAATCCGGGGTTCCTGCGCGATGCCTGCTCGGTTTTCACCGGGCACATCATCGTCGGCCTGGACGCCAGGGACGGCAAGGTGGCGACCGAAGGCTGGTCGAAACTCACCGGGCATGAGGTGGCCGATCTGGCGAAGAAGTACGAGGATTACGGCGTCGAGGCCATCATCTACACCGACATCGGCCGCGACGGCATGTTGAGCGGTCTCAATATCGAGGCGACCGTGCGTCTGGCGCAGGCGCTCACCATCCCGGTCATCGCCTCGGGCGGCCTCTCCTCGCTGAAGGACGTGGAAGCCCTGTGCGCCGTGGAGGAAGAAGGCATCATCGCCACCATCGCCGGCCGCGCCATCTACGACGGCAGCCTGGATTTCAAGGCCGCGCAGGCGTTGGCGGACAGAAGTCGGGAATCAGGCGTCAGGAATCAGAAAGAGTAAACCATGTCGCCACGCTACTGACCACAAAGCGTGCGCTCTGTCTCCTGACACCCATGCTGCATCTACACGTTTCCAACCGCTACGCAATCCTGCGGGAAATCCTGCTTGCCCATATGGCGGTTGCGCCGGAGGATCCGTTCGTGCCGCGAGAGATCATCGTGCCCGGCGCGGCGATCCAGGGCGATCTCGAACGGGCGCTGGCGGATCGCCTGGGGGTGGCCGCGGGGGTGGAATTTTCCTTTCTCGCGCTGTGGATCTGGCGGCGGATGGCGCGCCTGGTGCCGACGGTGGCGGAAGATTCCCCCTTTGCCCCGGAACGCGCGCAATGGCGGATCGCCCGCCTCCTGGAAGAAGACACCACGGTGCGAAAAGCGCCGGGATTGCGGGATTATCTGGCGAAGGATGTGACGAAGGACGCGACGGATGACGGCGCCTTGCTGCGCCATGCGTTCGCCAAACGCATCGCCGCCCTGTTCGCGACCTATATCACCTATCGCCCGGACTATCTGGCCGCCTGGGAAAGGCGCGCAACGGCCCTGCCGCCGGGCAGGGTCTTTCCGCACGAGGCATGGCAGGCGGCCCTGTGGCGACATTTCAGGGCGGAACTGGAAAGCGAAACGCAAATCGGCGAAGAGCATCCCGCGGAAACCTTTTTCCAGCGCCTGGAGCGCGGCGGGGAAGCGGCGCGACGGGCCGCCGGGCTGGATCGCCTGGAACAGGGAGGATTGCACCTGTTCTGCCTGTTCACCCTGCCGCCCCTGCATCTGGAATTCCTGCTGCGGCTGGCGGACTGGACGGATATCCACCTCTACCTGCTCAATCCCAGCCGCGAATATTGGCTGGATATGACGACCCTCCGGCGCGCGGCGCGCCTGCGGGCGGAGGACAGCCTGCGCGGAACGCGGCAGAGCGCCTACCTGCACGATGCGCATCCCCTGCTGGCGGACTGGGGACGGCAGACGCAGGCGCTTTTCTCGCTGCTGCTGGAATGCCCGGACGAAATGCTCGTCGGCACGGAGCATTTCCGGGAAGCGGCGGACGATACCCTGCTGCATCGCCTGCAAAACAGTTTCCTCCGGGCGGAAAAACCGGAAAAAGGCGCCTGGCCGCTGGCGGAAAACGATCGCAGCGTGGAAATCCACGTCGCGCATTCGCTCCCGCGGCAACTGGAAATCCTGCGCGACCAATTGCTCCTCCGCTTCGATGCCGGCTGGCAGGCGCATGAAATCCTGGTCGCCCTGCCAAACCTGGACGAAGCCGCCTCCCTGATCGACGCGGTATTCGCCGAAACGACGCCAAGCATTCCCTATGTCATCACCGGTCTGGGCGGCGCGCGGGAAAATCCCTTCATCCGCCTGCTCCTCCTCCTGATGGACCTCGCCCTGCCCCCCGCCGAACTGCCGGCCAGCCAGGTTCTCGCCCTGTTGCAGGAACCGCTGGCGGCCGCCAGCCTGGGGCTTTCCGACACGGATCTGGCCATCCTCCCGGAGGCCCTGCGGGAAGCCGGCCTATGCTGGGGGCTGGATGCGGAGCAGGAGACAGGAGACAGGGGACAGGAGACAGAAGACAATGTGCCTCCCGAGCGGCGGCATACCTGGCGCGATGCGCTGGCCCGGCTTTTTCTCGGCTATGCCTTGCCCGCGACGGAGGCGAACATACCGCAGGTCTTCGCCGGCATCCTTCCGGCCGGCGGACTGGCCGGCTCCCGCGCCGAGGCGCTGGGCGCCGTGTGGCTCCTCCTGCAACGCCTGGAACACCTGGCCGGGCAGTTGCGCGAACCTCGCCCGGCAGCAGGCTGGCGCGATCTCTGGCAACGGCAGTTGACCCTCTGGACGGAAGGGCAGGCGCTCTCGCCGGAAAACGAGGCGGCGCTGCGCCAGGCCTTCTCCGCCATCGCCGCCCTGACGACGAACATGGCCTTTGCCGACCCGGAAGGGAAGGCGCGGATTCCCGCCCGCGTCGCCCGCATCGCCCTGGAGAACGACCTGGAGGCGAAAGCCGCCGGCGCGCGCCCAAGCGGCGTCCTGACCTTTGCTCCCCTGGCCGGCTTGCGCGGCCTGCCGTACCGGATGATCTGTCTTCTGGGCCTGGAAGACGGCGTTTTCCCCCGGCGCGAGCAGGCCCTGGAATTCGATCTCATGCCGCTCTTCCCCCGTCCCGGCGACCGCCAGCGCCGCGACGAGGATCGCAATCTTTTCCTCGACTGCCTCCTGGCCAGCGAAGAAGCGCTTTATCTGAGCTACACCGGGAAAAACCAGCGGGACGACAGCGAGCAGCCCCCCTCGATCCTCGTCGCCCAATTGCGCGACTTCCTCCAGGAAGCCACCGGCTGCGCACCGTCGCGCCTCGTCGTCACGCATCCCCTGCAAGCCTTCTCCCCCGAATATTTCCACCCCGGCCGCACCGATCCGCGCCTTTGCAGCTTCCGCGCGGACTATGCCGATATCCTGAATTCTTCCTCCGCGCAACCTTCGTCGACGATGCTCTTTTTCCCTGCGCGCACGGCGGCAAGCGCCCCGGACGGGGTGCCGGAAAACCTGACCCTCGCCGACCTGCAAGCCTTTTTCCGCCATCCGGCGCGCGCCCTCCTGCGCGGCAGGCTCGGCATCGCCCTGCAAGGAAGAGAGGAGGAAATCGCCGACATCGAACCGCAGGAAGCGGACGCGCTCGCCCGCCACCGGCTCGCGCAACGCCTGCTGCCCGCGGCGCTGGCCGGGGAAGGCAAGGAGGCGCTTCTCACCCTGGCGAGAAGCGGCGTGGAGTTCCCCGGCGGGCGATGGGGCGAGGTGCTGCTGGAAAAGGAAGTGGAAGACGTCCTCGCCTATGCCGAAACCTTGCTTCCCTGCTTGCCGGAAAAGCTGCCCGGGCTGGATGCCGAACCGAACTCCAATACACGGGAATTTTCCTTCCAGTCTCCGGGCATCGTCCTGGATGGCGTTCTCGGCGGGCTGACCGCCGATGGCCTGCTGCGCCACCGCTATGCCATCCCCAAGGCGAAGGACTACATCGCCGCCTGGATCGACCATCTTTGCCTGAACGCCAGCCTGCCGGAGAGTGGGCCGGAGAGTGGGCCGGAAAGTGGGCCAGGAAATGGAAGCACCCGCTGCGTCGCCCGTGGCGAAACCTTTTTCTTCGCCCCGCTGGGAAACGCGCCGGAACTCCTTGCCGACTGGCTCGCCGCCTGGCGAGCCGGCCAACACGCCCCGCTCCCCTTCTACCCGGAAACCGCCTGGGCCTGGATCAATGAAAGCGAAAGCAAAGGCC
>JAITDH010000046.1 GCA_031282665.1 Zoogloeaceae bacterium
GATCTGGAATCCAGGGGAACTATTACGCACTCAAGGAGCAACAGTTTTTCGTGTTCGATATTTACGACACTGTCGAAGGGAAATATCTCGATCCCGAAACTCGACAAGGATTCGTAGCGAGGCTTGGATTGGAGCATGTTCCCATTTCGGCACATCCCGACATGAACGTGCATGCGCTCATTCCCGCTATCCTGGATGTCGCCCAGGGCAAAAGCCAGCTTGTGGACAAGGAGCGAGAAGGTCTGGTATTCAAGAGCGCCAATGACCATTTCAGATTCAAGGCGATCAGCAACAGGTTTTTGCTGAAAGAGAAATCATGAACGTCGTAGGTTGGAGTTGTCGTAGGTTGGATAAGCCGAAGGCGCAATCCGACATTCGTTCATCACCGGCGCTTGCGCCGCTGTTTTTTGATGTTGCGATGTTTGCGATGCTTCCAATATTTGCGATGCTTCGCATCGTGAGGGTACGAATGTCGGATTGCGCCTTCGGCTTATCCAACCTACGAAACCCTGCCCCGCAAGCGTTGCTGGCGAAACGCGAAGGAAGCGGGGGAGATGCCCAGGTGGCGGGCGGCCCGGGCGAAGTCCTGGGCGGTTTGTTCGAGGGCGTCGGCGAGGACGGCGCGTTCGATGCGGTTCAGGTAGTCGGCCAGGGTTTCCGGCAGACGGGTCTGGCGCTCGGCGGATGAGTCGTCGTTGAAGGTTTCATGGGCGGCGTTCGTCGCGGGACGCCATTCGGTGTCGCCCAGTTGCAGGTCGTCGGCGCAGATGCAGTTGTCGGCGCAGAGGGCGGTGGCGCGTTCCAGGATGTTTTCCAGTTCCCGGACATTGCCGGGGAAGGGGTAGGCGTCGAGCGACCGCCAGGCGGAATCGTCCAGGCGGGGGATCTGGCCGGCGGAGATGCGCCGCAGGATGAATTCGACCAGTTCGGGGATGTCCTCGCGCCGGTCGCGCAGGGGCGGCATGGCGAGTTCGATGACGTTCAGGCGGTAATAGAGGTCCTGCCGGAAGTTGCCCTGTTCGACGCATTCGCGCAGGTTCTTGTGGGTGGCGGAGATGATGCGGACGTCGATGGCCGTTTCGCTGGTGCTGCCGACCTGGCGCACTTTCTTTTCCTGGATGACGCGCAGCAGCTTGACCTGCATGGGGAGCGGCAGGTCCGCCACTTCGTCGAGGAAGAGGGTGCCGCCCTGCGCGGCCTGGAAAAAGCCGGCGCGGTCGCTGTCCGCGCCGGTGAAGGCGCCTTTTTTGTAGCCGAAGAATTCACTTTCCATGAGGTTTTCCGGTATGGCGCCGCAGTTGACCGGGATGAAGGGCGCTTCGGCGCGGGTGCTGGCGGCGTGAATGCGGCGGGCGGCGACTTCCTTGCCGCTGCCGGATTCGCCGGAGATGTAGATGGGCGCTTGGCTCTTGGCCAGTTTTTCGATCAGGGCGGCGACCCTGACCATCGCAGGGGAGCTGCCGATGAGCATCCGTTTGTCGTCGTTTTCGTCTTCCCTGTGCGGGACGGCGTTTTTTCCGCTTTCGTTCAGGCGCAGGGCGGAGCGCACCAGGGTGCGCAGTTGTTCGAGGCCGACCGGCTTGGCCAGGTAGTCGAAGGCGCCCGCTTTCAGGGCGGCGACGGCGTTTTCGGCGCTGCCGTAGGCGGTGATGACCGCGACGGGGGTGTCGATGTCGTTGCCGTTCAGATGGCGGACGATTTCCAGGCCGTCGCCGTCGGGCAGGCGCATGTCGGTCAGGCAGAGTTGATAGTTCTGCCGGGCGATGAAATCCATGGCTTCGCCGACCGTGGCGGCGCAATCGGTGTCCATGCCCATGCGGGCGATGGTGAGGTCGAGCAATTCCCGGATGTCCGCTTCGTCGTCGATGATCAGGACGCGGGGCCGGCTGGCCTTGCTGTCGTTTTTTTCCTTACCCGGATACATGTCCGCTTTCTCCCTGCAAGATGAAATGCCCGCCTCCGCCGCTGCTCAGCAGCAGGCGCACGCCATTCACGGCGCACAGTTCGCGGGCGATGTGCAGGCCCAGGCCGCTGCCGTACGAGGAGGTGGTGAAAAAAGGTTCGAAAATCTGTTCGCGCAAATCGTCCGAAACGCCGGGGCCGTCGTCGATGACGTGCAGTTCGACGCCATTGTCGAGCCGCACTTCCAGGCGTATCGCGCCTTCGTTGCGGGTGGAATAGCGCAGCGCGTTGGTGACGAGGTTCCACAATACCTGTTGCAATTGCATCGGTTCGAAATCCAGGCAGGCGCCGTCCGGGACGGAGATTTGCAGCACGCCTTCTTCCAGGTTTTCCTGTTTCATCAGTTCGAGGACGAATTTTTCCAGGTAGGGGGCGAGCAGGATATGTTCCTGTCTTTCCGGGATGCTCTGCCGTCCCAGGGTGAGGACGTCCTGGACGATGTGGTCGAGGCGCTGGATGTTTTCCAGGATGATCCGCGTCAGGCGATATTGCAACGGGGAGCCGGTGTCGTCGGCGTTTTCTTCGGAGAGGAGTTCGGCCGCGTGGCTGATGGAGGCGAGCGGGTTCCGGATTTCGTGCGCGATGCTGGCCGTCAGCCGCCCCAGGGAGGCGAGTTTCAGTTGTTGCACTTCTTCGCGCAGGCGGTTCAGGTCTTCCAGGAAAATCAGGCCGGCCTGGTTGGTGGTGCGGGTCGGCACGAAACGGGCGGAAATGGCCTGCGCCTGGCCGGCGGGCCGGCTGATTTCCAGGATCACCGCCGAGGGGTGTTTTTTCTCGCGCCATGTGGCATGGCCCTTCGCCAGTTCGGGCAGTATTTCCGCCAGCACGCGCGGTTGTTCTTCCATGTCCAGCATGTTGCGCGCCTTGAGATTGGAGCCGAGGATTTTCCCCCGCGCGTTGACGACGATGACGCCGTCTTGCATGTGCTCCATGACCTGCTGGTTGATGCGCATCTGGTTTTCGCGCTCGATGCCGTGCTGGCGCGCGAGGGCTTCGTTCTTCGTCAGGCGTTGTCCGAGGAGATTGGCGGAAATGGCGATGGCAAAGAAGCCCAGGCTGAGGAAACCCGCCGAGGTGATGTCGTTGTTGCTGAGTGTGTGATCCCACATGCCGAAGGTTTCCGACCCCAGGACGGAGAGGGTGGCGATCGCCGCGTAGAGACGCGCGAGCTTGCCTTGCGCGACCAGGCTGGCGCCGGCAATGGAAATCAGCAGGGCGAGACTCAGCCCGCTGCGGATGCCGCCGTACAGCGATGCCAGTATGCCGATGCCGAGCGCGTCGATGAATACCTGCAGGGTGAGCTGGACGTAGAAATGCCTTTTCCAGAAAAACGAAAGCAGAAGGCCCGCGGTGATGAGCAGGACGAACAGGGCGCTACAGGATATGGCCAGTTGCCACTCGAACGGCGGCAGGTCGTGGCGGCGGTAGAGGGGGATCAGGATCAGCGCCAGGCCGAGGACCAGGCGGTAGCCGTTGAAAAGTTGCAGGGGCTGCCAGGGCGTGATGAAGGAAATGACCGGCGTCCGGGGCGCGGCTTCCTCCGGAAAGTGCAGCAGGGAAGGCGCGCCGAGGGAGTCCGGCGCGTCGCTTTTCGGAGGGCGGTTTTTTTTCATTTCCGCTCCTTTTTTGCTTCCGCTTCTGCCGCGCGCAGGTGTTCCGCGCAGCAGTATCGCCGCCCGTCCTGGGCCTGCGTCATTTCCTTTTCCGGCACGTAGACATGGCACCAGGCGCAGGCGGCGATTCTTTCGTCGTCCCCGTTGCCTGCGTCCGGTTTTTCGGCGGAGGTCCTGGCGGACCTGGAGGCGTCCGGACGCAGCAGACGCCAGACGATCCAGCCAAGGACGAAAATGAGCAAAAGGCGCAGCAACGAAGCCATCTCGATCCTCCTATGCCGCGGCCAGCTTCGCGTGCGCGAGGGAAAGCCATTTCATCCCCGCGCCGCCGAAATTGACATGCACGCGGGCATCCGTCCCCATGCCCGCCTCGGCATCCACGATGACGCCGAAACCGAACTTGGCGTGGCGAACGTTCATCCCGATCCGGAATCCGCCGGGCAATGCCTCCGGCGGCGCGCGGTAGGGCTTTTCGCCCGATGGTTTGCCCTGCGACCACGATCTTGCCGGCAGGCGCTCGCCGCCGCTCCAGGGGACGGAAAGCTGCTTCAGCAGGGGAGCGGGAATTTCGTCCAGGAAGCGGGAAGGCAGGCAATAACGGGTCTGCCCATGCAACAGCCGGGTCTCCGCCAGGGTCAGGTAAAGGCGCTGGCGCGCGCGCGTCATGGCGACGTACATCAAGCGGCGCTCTTCTTCCAGGTCGCCGCTGGAAAGGGCGTTGTCATGCGGGAAGAGACCCTCTTCCAGGCCGGTGATGAATACCGCGTCGAATTCCAGCCCCTTGGCGGAATGCACCGTCATCAACTGCACGGCGGATTCGCGCTCGTCCGCCTGATGCTCGCCGGATTCCAGCGCGGCATGGCTCAGGAAGGCGGCCAGGTCGCTTTCTTCGCCGCCTTCGCCGGAAGCGAAAACGCCGGAGGCGAAGAGGGTGGCGGCATTGACCAATTCGTCCAGGTTTTCCAGGCGTTCCTGGCCTTCCTTTTCATTCCGGTAATGTGCCTGCAAGCCGCTGGCGACGAGCGTGTGCGCCACCATTTCCGCCAGCGGCAGCCCCTCGACCTCCCGGCGCAGGCCTTCCACCAGGCGGACGAAATGGCCGACCGTCGCGCCCGCCTTGCCGGTCAGCGAGGCCGCCGCGTTGTACAGGCTGCAATTCGACTGGTGCGCCACGGCCTGCAAGTGTTCCAGGGTGCGCGCGCCGATTCCCCGCGCCGGGAAATTGACCACGCGCAGGAAAGCGGTATCGTCGTCGGGATTGGCGATCAGGCGCAGGTAGGCGAGGGCGTGCTTGATCTCCAGGCGCTCGAAGAAGCGCAGGCCACCATACACCCGGTAGGGAATGCCATGCGTGAAAAGCTCGTGTTCCAGCACGCGGGATTGCGCGTTCGCCCGGTAGAGAAAGGCGATCTTCCCGCGCTCCATGCCTTCCTGGACCAACTGGCTGGCCTCGTCGACGGCAAAACGCGCTTCGTCGAGATCGGAAA
>JAITDH010000047.1 GCA_031282665.1 Zoogloeaceae bacterium
AAGACCTTCGAGATTCCCGAGGACGGCGTCGCCAATGTCGTCGATCTCGCCACCGGCGAGGTGCTGCTTTCCCAGGACGTGGAGGAGGGCGACATCTGGCGCATGTGCCAGGCGAAGGACGCCGCCATCCGCGACTGGGTGAAGCTCGCCGTCACCCGCGCGCGCGCCTCCGGCATGACGGCGGTGTTCTGGCTCGACCACTACCGGCCGCACGAGGCCGAGCTCATCAAGAAGGTGGAAACCTATCTGAAGGAGCACGATACCGCGGGGCTGAACATCCGCATCATGTCGCAGGTGCACGCCATGCGCTACACCCTGGAGCGGGTCGTGCGCGGCATCGATACCATCGCCGTCACCGGCAACATCCTGCGCGACTATCTCACCGATCTGTTCCCCATCATGGAACTGGGCACCAGCGCCAAGATGCTTTCCATCGTGCCGTTGATGGCGGGCGGCGGCATGTACGAAACCGGCGCGGGCGGTTCCGCGCCCAAGCATGTGCAGCAGCTTCTCGAGGAAAATCACCTGCGCTGGGATTCGCTCGGCGAATTCCTCGCCCTCGCGGTGTCGCTCGAAGATCTCGGCATCAAGACCGGCAACGTCCGCGCCAAGATCCTCGCGAAGACGCTCGACGAGGCCACCGGCAAGCTTCTCGACAACGACAAGTCGCCCTCGCGCCGCACCGGCGAGCTCGACAACCGCGGCAGCCAGTTCTACCTGGCGCTCTATTGGGCCGAAGCGCTCGCCGCCCAGGGCGTAGACCGGGAACTCGCCGCCCGTTTCGCGTCGCTGGCCGAAACGCTGGCGAAAAACGAGGAGAAAATCATCGCGGAAATCAACGCCACCCAGGGTCATCCGGTGGATGTCGGCGGCTATTACCGCGTGGACGCCGAAAAATGCAAGGCCGTCATGCGCCCCAGCGCCACTTTCAACGCCGCGCTCAGCGCCATTGCCTGAGGATGGAGGACGGAGCCGCCGCCGCGCGGCCTTCGTAATCCGTCGTCCGTAGTCTGAAAGAACCAATGGTGCCGGGCATGCCAAACACGCGACAACCGACGACTGAGCACAAAGCGCGCGAAGCGCGCGCTCTGTCCTCTGTCCTCTGTCTTCCGCCCCCGGCCGCATCGCCCCGCTTTCCGATCTTCTCATCAGCCAGATCGCGGCGGGGGAAGTCGTGGAACGGCCCGCCTCGGTATTGAAGGAATTGCTGGAAAACAGCCTGGACGCGGGCGCGACGGCCATCGAGGCGAGTCTGGAAGAAGGCGGCATCCGTTCGATGCGCGTGAGCGACGATGGATGCGGCATCGAAAAGGAAGACCTCGCGCTGGCCCTGCGCCGTCACGCCACCTCCAAGATTCGCACCCTCGCCGACCTGGAAGGCGTCGCCAGCATGGGATTTCGCGGCGAGGCGCTGGCCTCCATCGCCTCCGTCTCCCGCTTCTCCCTGACCAGCCGCGCCCAGGGCGGCGCCCACGCCTGGCGGCTGTCGGCGAAGGTCGGCGCCGAGGCGGAACCGGCGGCGCTGATGGCGGGCACGCTCACGGAAATGCGCGACCTGTACTACAACACCCCCGCCCGGCGAAAATTCCTGAAATCGCCCGCCACCGAATTCGGCCACTGCGCGGAGGTCGTCAAGCGCGTCGCCCTCGCCCATCCGGAAATCGCCTTCACGCTCCTCCACAACGGCCATCTCTCGCTGAAGCTGGAAAAAAGCGACGGGGAAAGGCGCATCCGCGCCGTGCTCGGCGAGGATTTCGCCAGCGAGGCGCGCCGGGTCGAGGCGCAGGCAGGCCCCCTCGTTCTCTCCGGCCTGATCGCCACCCACCTGGAAGGCAGGGAAAAACAATATGCCTTCGTCAATGGCCGCTTCATGCGCGACAAGGTGCTCTCCCACGCCATCCGCGAAGCCTGCCGCGACGTGCTGCACGGCAGCCGCCAGCCCTCCTTCTGCCTGTTCCTCACCATCGACCCGGCCACGGTCGATGTCAACGTGCATCCGGCGAAGACGGAAGTGCGCTTCCGCGACGCGCAGGCCGTCCACCAGTTCGTCTTCCACGCCCTGCAACGCACCCTGGCGCAGCCCTTCGCCGCATTTTCCACTTCATCTCCTTCGTCCTTGCCCTTCGCGCCCGGCGAGCGTTCCGCCGGATCGCCGGCGCATCCGGCCACCTACCCGATGCCGCAACAATCCGCGCTCGACATCCGCGAGACCAGCGCGGCCTATCTGCGTTTCGTCCAGAGCGCCCGGGAAGACCTCCCCGCATATTCCCCGGAACCCATCCCGCGGACGGACGGCGCTTCCCCGCCCCTGGGCTACGCGCTGGCGCAACTGCACGGCGTCTATATCCTGGCGCAGAATGCCGAAGGCCTGGTGCTCGTCGACATGCATGCCGCGCACGAGCGCATCCTTTACGAAAAGCTGAAAAGCGCCTTCGACCGGCAGGAGGTCGGCGTGCAGCAATTGCTGATTCCCGCCGTGTTCTCCGCCACCCCCCTGGAAATCGCCACTGTCGAGGCGCACGGCGAAGCATTGGCGCAACTGGGCTTCGTCTTTGGGCAGAGCGGTCCCGGCGAACTCGCGCTGCGCGCCATTCCCGCCCTGCTTCAGGGCGGCGACCCGATCCCGCTCGCCCGCGCCATCCTGGCCGACCTGGAAGCGCGCGGCTTTTCCGCCCAACTCGTCGCCCGCCGCGACGAACTGCTCGCCACCATGGCCTGCCACGGCTCCGTCCGCGCCCACCACCAGCTCACGCTACCAGAAATGAACGCCCTCCTGCGCCAGATGGAAAGCACTGAACGCAGCGGCCAATGCAACCACGGCCGCCCGACATGGACGCAACTCTCCATGCAGGAACTGGACAGGCTGTTCATGCGGGGGAGATAGGGGGCAGGGATCAGGAGAGGCAAACCCACACGCGCGCGCTCTGTCTCCTGACTCCTGACTCCTGTCACGTGGAGCGCGCATTTTCCCGTCGCGCCATCAGGCGCCAGATGAGTGGGGTGAAGATCAACTGCATGGCGAGATCCTGGCGGTCTCCGGGGATGACGATGGTGTTGGCGCGGCTCATGAAGGAATCCTTTATCATCGACAGGAGATAGGGGAAATCCACCCCGCGCGG
>JAITDH010000058.1 GCA_031282665.1 Zoogloeaceae bacterium
TGGCCGTTGACGACCCGCTCTTCCCTGGCCAGGCGGACGGTGACTTCGCCCTGGGCATCCGTGCCGGTGGTGATGGCGTTGACCGAGTAGAGCAGGAGCTTCGCGCCGCTTTGCGCGACCCGTTCGATGGCCTTGAAGACGGCATCCACGGGGCCGGAACCGTCGGCCTCGGCTTTCTGCTCCGCGCCGCCGACGCCCAGGGTGACCTGCGCGTGGGGCGTCTCGCCGGTTTCGGAGGAGACGAGCGAATAGTCGAGCCGGTAGTATTCCTGTTCGGTGGCGGGATCGCTGGAGAGCAGGGCATGCAGGTCTTCGTCGAAGATTTCGTGTTTCTTGTCGGCCAGTTCCTTGAAGCGGGTAAAGGCGAGATTCAGGGCCTCCTCGCTTTCCAGCACGATGCCCAGTTCGGAGAGGCGTTTCTTGAAGGCGTTGCGGCCGGAATGCTTGCCCAGCACGAGCTTGTTTTCCTTCCAGCCGACATCTTCCGCGCGCATGATTTCGTAGGTTTCCCGGTGTTTCAGCACCCCGTCCTGGTGGATGCCGGATTCGTGCGCGAAGGCGTTCGCGCCCACGATGGCCTTGTTGGGCTGGACGGGATAGCCGGTGATCTGCGAAACGAGGCGGGAGGCGGGAACGATCTGGGTCGTGTCGAGCCGGGTGCGCACCGGGAAAATGTCCGGGCGGGTGCGCACCGCCATGACGATTTCTTCCAGCGCGGCATTGCCCGCCCGTTCCCCGAGGCCGTTGATGGTGCATTCCACCTGCCGCGCCCCGGCTTCCACGGCGGCCAGGGAGTTGGCGACGGCCAGTCCCAGGTCGTTGTGACAATGCACCGACCAGACCACCTTGTCGGCATCGGGCACCCGCTCGATCAATTGCCGCAGGGTGCGGGAAAACTGGTCGGGCAGGTTGTAGCCGACGGTGTCGGGAACGTTGATGGTCGTCGCTCCGGCGCGGATGACCGCGTCGAAGACGCGGCACAGGAAATCCAGTTGCGAGCGTCCCGCGTCCTCGGCGGAAAATTCCACGTCGTCGGTATGCCGCCGCGCCCAGCCGATCGCCTTGACCGCCTGCTCGACGACCTCGTCGGGCGTCATGCGCAGCTTCTTTTCCATGTGGATGGGGCTGGTGGCGATGAAGGTGTGGATGCGCTTCTGCGCGGCGGGGCGGATCGCCTCGCCGGCGCGCTCGATGTCCGTTTCGTTCGCCCGCGCCAGCGAGCAGACGGTGGATTCGCGGATGTTTTCGGCAATCGAGCGGATGGCTTCGAAATCGCCCGCCGACGCGGCGGCAAACCCCGCTTCGATGACATCGACGCGCATTTTTTCCAGTTGCCGCGCGACGCGCAGCTTTTCCTCCCGCGTCATGGAAGCGCCGGGACTTTGTTCGCCGTCGCGCAGGGTGGTGTCGAAAATGATGAGCGTATCTTGCATCTTGGTCTCCGTGTTCAAAAGAGGACAGAGGACGGAGGACAGAAGACAGAGCGCGCTGCGCGCTTTGTAGTCTGTAGTCCGTGGTCAGTGGCGGATATGTGCATGGTTTGCTCCTTCTGATTACTGATTTCAAAGGCCGCGCCAGCGGCCGCTCTGTCTTCTGTCATTTGCCCGGTGCGAGTCATGTCTCATGTCCAGTTAAAATACAGCACGGCTTCCCGTTCGTCTGTAAAGAGCCAAATTTCATCCGCGCCGTGATCGACATAGCTATATCCTTCGATCAAGCCCGCGCATGTCATCCTTTTTACAAGGTCTCCAATTACAAGTTCTTCGATATTTTCCCAATAATCATCATAAAAGTCTTCGTCCAGATACACTTCTCCTTCGTTTGACGAATAATCCCACTCAGTGTAATAACTACCGTGGATAAATTTTCCGGTTTCCAGGAATTTGTCGCGCGTTATCCAGTAATTCAGGATTTTTTCCAGATAATAATGGCGGGATTCCAGGTATTCTGCGGCGTTTTTATTTTTCATCCAAGTGTTTTTATCTTTCGCTTCCTTGCTCAATTTCAAATGATGATTACGCAATTCCAGATTTTCCGAAGCATTCCGGTTTTTTCTCCACATGCTATGCTCTACCGCCTCGCGGCTCGGTTTCGGCGTCAGATAATCCTTTTTATTCAAACGGTATTCCTCCTCCGCTTCACCATACCAATGCGCGAAGTTATCCAAATCCACATAGTTCAAATCGCCCTCGAAAACATACATATCACCCGCTCTTTTGAAGCGCACGAAGTTATACCCCATTTTATCGTCAAGCGTTGTGTTGTCTGGCTCTTTTTCACCCATGATCTCGATAAAATGCGCTTTTCCCTTGCCTTTTCCAAGCGCGGAAAGGTCAACCGTAAGCAGCGGCAAAAAGACATATTTGAAGGATGCGGAAGGATGCGCAAAAATCTCCTCGAGCGCGGGGAACAGGCGGAAAGCTGACATTGTTGTTTTCTCCATTTCGGTTTTTCAAATGGCTTGTGCGATTGTCGGATTACGCCTTCGGCTCATTCAACCTACGAAACTACCCGCAACGGATGCTCCGGCAACCCCCTGACCACATGCCCCTGCCAATCCGCGGGCAGGCGGGCGGCGAGGGCGCGGGCGCGGGCTTCGTCCGGGCATTCGGCGAAGACGCAGGCGCCGGAGCCGCTCATGCGGCTGGCGGCGTCGCCGGTTTCCGCGCGCAGCCAGGCCAGCCGTTCGGCGATGGGCGGATAAAGCCGGGTGGCGACCGGTTCCAGGTCGTTATGTCCCATGCCGGGATGCCAGCCGGAAAAGTCGAGGGGCGGGGTGTCGCGGCGAAGGTCAGGGGCGCGGAAAATGGCGGCGGTCGGGACGCCGACGGGCGGGACGAGGAGGAGATACCAGCGTTCCGGCAGGGAAACGGCGGTCAGTTTCTCGCCGATGCCTTCGGCGAAGGCGTTTTGCCCGAAAATGAAAACCGGCACATCCGCGCCCAGGGAAAGGCCGATTTCCCGCAAGGCGGCACGGGAAAGGCGGGTTTGCCAGAGATGATTCAGGGCGATCAGGGTCGTGGCGGCGTCGGAACTGCCGCCGCCCAGGCCGCCGCCCAGGGGCAGGCGCTTTTCGAGACGGATGCCGACGCCCTGCCGGACGCCGGTCTTTTCCTGGAGCAGGCGGGCGGCGCGGACGGAAAGATCCGATTCGGGCGGGACGCCGGGCAGGGGCGTTTCCGCCACGATGCGCCCGTCATCGCGCGGGGAAAAGGAAAGACGGTCGCCATGGTCGATGAAGCGGAACAGGGTTTGCAGCAGATGGTAGCCATCCGGCCGCCGCCCGACGACGTGCAGGAAAAGATTGAGCTTGGCGGGCGCGGGCCAGGAACTGTGCCAGGAAGCTTCGTCCCAATCCCACTCCCCTGCCCGTTTCTCGTCTCGATCGGGCGTCATGGGCCAGACGGTTCCCGGCTTTCGATGAAAAGCTTGAGTTTCAGGTTTTCCAGGCTGGCGTCCAGGCGGACGGGGCGGGTTTCGCCATCGTCCGCGTAATGGTAGAGCAGCAGCCAGCCGGATTCGCGCACCCGCCAGGGACGGCCCTGCTGGTCGGCTTCGACGAGCGCCCCCCGACCGGGCTTCGCCTGGATCCAGGAGACGAGCTCGGCCAGGGGCAAGGGAATTCCCAATGCTTCTTCCAGCGCTTCCTGGCTGGCAAAGGTCTGTTCATTCCAGGCGAAACTGCCGTCGGGACGGCCTTGCACGAGGGCGACGCCCTGCCCAAGGGGATCGCTGAAAAACCATTCGTCGCCGTTCGCTGCGTGCCGCCAGCGCAGGCGCCCGGCGAACTGGCGAGGCGCTTCCTGCGCGCCGGGCAACGCGTTCTGCGCAAGGCTGAAACGGGCGTGGAGAATGAAGTTTTCTTCCTGCATGATGTTTCGTTCGGGCGGGCCGTCGGATCGGGTAAGGGTGGAAGGCAGGGGGGCGGAAGGCAGGGTGCAGGCGGAAACGAACAGCGCCAGCGCCGACAGGATGCCCCTCGCTCCCCCCCTCATGGCGCGAAGCGCTGCCGGGTTTCTTTCAATACCTCATGCTCGGGCGCTTTCTCGGCCTCCTTCTGCCATACGGAAAGCGCCTCGTCCTGCTGCCCCAGTTGCCAGAGCACCTCGCCGAGGTGGGCGGCGATTTCCGGGTCGGCCATCCGCTCATAGGCTTTCCTGAGCGCGATGAGGGCGTCGGCGAGCTTTCCCTGCCGGTAGAGCACCCAGCCCATGCTGTCCATGATGTGCGCGCTCTGCGGGGAAATCTCCAGCGCCTTGGCGATGAGCGAGTGCGCTTCGGGCAGGCGCAGGTTGCGGTCGGCGAGCGAATAGCCCAGCGCGTTGTAGGCGTCGGCATTGTCCGGTTGCATGCCGATCAGGCGCTGCAGGTGCTGCTCCATTTCCGCCCAACGCTTGATCTTGTCCGCCGCCAGCGCCGTATCGTAGAGCAGGCCGGGATTGTCCGGCTGATCCTTCAGGGCGGCGGCGAGCACGACATAGGTTTCCTCGTCCAGCCTGGCCTCGCGCAGCAGATGCGCCTCGATCTGCGCGACCAGCGCCTTTTCCTCCACCGAGCGGACGACGCTCTCGTGCAGGAAGCGCCGCGCCTGGGGAAGATCGCTCCTGGCGATCAGCAGGGCGATCTGGCGGCGGGCCGGAAAATAATAATTCGAGTCGGCGGACACATCCTGGTAATAGCGGCGCGCCTGTTCCAGATTCCCCGCCTCCTCCTCCGTCTGGCCGAGGAAATAGCGCACCATGTCCTGGTTCCCCACCTGCGGGATTTCCAGTATCCGGGTGAGCAGCTTGCGGGCGGTATCCACATCCTTTTCCTGCAGGGCGAGCATGGCAACGGAATAGATGAGCGCCGGATTGTCCGGATTGTCGGCAAGCAGGCGGTCGAAATGCGCGCGGGCGCTCTTGTAATCCTTCGCGGCGATCAAAAGACGCGCCAGTTGCAGGCGGATTTCCTGGTCCCGCGGCTGCCGCGTGAGGAAATCCTCCAGCAGGCGGATGTTTTCAGCCAGTTCGTCGGGAATGGATTCCCCCTGGTAGACGGCTTGCAACGCCCAACTGGAGCGGGCCAGGAACGGCGGCGACCAGTCCGGCCGCAGGGTCTGCGCCCGGGCGATGGCCGCCCGCGCCTCCTCGTGCTGTTTTATCTGCTCCGCCGCCGCCGCCAGAAGCAATTGCGCCGAGGCGAGATCGGGATAATGCCCGGCAAGCCGGGTGACGAGCGCGTGCAGCATCTTCTTGTCGGGAACCTGCTCCAGCAGACCGGCAAGCGCCTGGAAATTCTTTTCCAGGAGATCCGGATCCCCATCCAGCAGAACCACGAGCGGCTCCTCCAGTTCCACGATGCGCCCCGCGCCGAGGAGCAGGTCGGCCTTGGTCAGGGCCAGGGTGGAGGGATTGGGATGGCAGCATTCCTCCCACAGGGGCAGCAGGGTCAGCGCCTCGTCGAATTCCTTGGCGGCGCGGGAAAGCATCAGCGCGCGCTCGACCATGGTCCGTTCCTTCGTGCGCTGCGCCAGATCCCGGTACACCTTGGCCGAAAGCGGAAGATCCCGCTGCAGGATCGCCATTTCCCCCACCAGCGCCTCATAGATCGACTGCGCATCGGGGGGAGAAGGGGGCGGTGGCGGCGTCGCCTCCTGCCCGGAAACGCCCGACGCCAGCACAAGAAAAGAGAGAATGAACAAGGAGTTACGAGAAAATACAGACATGAGAAGACACCGCGGACAAGGGAAGGAATGAAGCGCCAATGCTATTGCACTTTCCCGAGACTGTCGATAGCGGAGGTCAAGGGGAGACAGGAGACAG
>JAITDH010000081.1 GCA_031282665.1 Zoogloeaceae bacterium
CTGGTATGGACCTTGATCTTTGATAAACCTTCCATGCAGGAAGACCTGGATATTTATTGCATTTTCATGGTCTGGGATCTGGGGGAGCGCGGCGTTTTGAGTGAGTCCGACTACGAAAAGCTGCTGTCTTTACTGGGCGGCGTGAAAAGAACCTGGGGAGTTAGAAAAAGCACGGCAAAGGAAGCGAAATGACCGTCGGCGTCCAGCCTGCTCTGGTCTCTTGGCCCCAAAAACTCCCTTTATTGCTCTCGGTATTTTCAGTCTGCTTACGCTCCCATTCATGATATAGGCCTTGTATCTACCTAAAGAGTGGATGATTCGAGAGAATTTTCCTGGCGCCGGTAAACCCGATACTTCCCGAAAAGGAGCAGGCATAATGTGACGGAGAAAAACAGGGTTTGCCTGCCTTGGCTCTTCCCCATTTTTTTGACGAAATCGCGACTCTGCTCATAAGTATAACGGGGCACAGGCTTTCCATCGATCTCCAGTTCGATGAGTCCATATGTCGGGTGATAACGCGCTACCGCGTTCTTCCAAGGTCCCTTGTTGTCCCGGGAAGGAGGAGGGCAGTTATGATAGAACCAACCTGCTCCCGATTTGCAAACCAGGGGGATCCCCATATGAAACTTGCTGTGCGATCCTTTCGCACGCGTTTTCGGAGAAAAGGACAATCTTCCGCGTATTTCTATCAATTCCGAACGTTCGGGAAATTTCGGTGCCCAGAAAGGAAAAAAATACTCGGGATGGAACATAAACCCAAAAACAATGAAAACGCAGCAAGTTATGATTGCCATCTGGTAGAAGAAGCATCTGGGACGAGTATCTGGTGAGCACCAGAAAATCCGTGCCAGCAGTCTCAATCGTTGCCGCAGAGGAGATTCAGTCGGAGGACGATAAGCCATTGTGTTCAGGGCAAATGAATTTTGACCAGCGAGGCTATACCCTGCCACCGCGGGTCGCGCAAATATATTTCTGGCATAACCTCATGGCTTGCGTGTTTCGCAAGTTCTTACGCCAGCAATGGGTGCCGGCGCAAGATGGTTTCCGCGCGTTCGGGGCCGGTGGAGATGATGTCGATGGGCGTCTGGCAAAGCGTTTCCAGGCGGTTCAGGTAAGCGCGGGCGTTCGCGGGCAGGTCTTCCCAATGTTTGATGCCCTGCGTGCTTTCCGTCCAGCCGGGCAGGGTCTCGAAAATCGGCTGGCAGCGCGCCACGTCGTCCGCGCCGAGGGGCAGCAGGTCGATGCGCTTTCCGTCCAGATGGTAGCCGGTGCAGATGTCGAGGCTGGGGAGGCCGTCGAGCACGTCGAGCTTGGTGATGCACAGGCCGGTCAGGCCGTTGATGCGGGCGGAGCGGCGCAGGAGGGCGGCGTCGAACCAGCCGCAGCGGCGGGCGCGGCCGGTCACGGTGCCGAATTCGTGCCCCTTTTGCGACATCTGCCAACCAGGGCCGCCTTCTTGCGCGATGTCCAGTTCGGAGGGGAAGGGACCGCCGCCGACGCGGGTGCAATAGGCTTTCGTGATGCCCAGCACGTAATGCAGCATGCCAGGGCCGATGCCGGAGCCGGCCGCCGCCTGGCCGGCGACGCAGTTGCTGGAGGTGACGAAGGGGTAGGTGCCGTGGTCGATGTCGAGCAGGGAGCCTTGCGCGCCTTCGAAGAGGAGATTCTGTCCGGCCTGGTGGGCGGCGTGGAGGGCGGCGGAAACGTCGGCGACCATGGGCTTGATGCGCTCGGCGCGGGCGAGGGTCTCGTTCAGCACTTTCTGATAGTCGACGGCCGGGGCGGAGAGGAAATTGACCAGGACGAAATTGTGGTAGGCCATGACTTCGGCGAGCTTTTCGGCAAAGGCGCGCGCGTCGAAGAGGTCATAGACGCGCAGGCCGCGCCGGGCCGCCTTGTCTTCGTAGGCGGGGCCGATGCCCTTGCCGGTGGTGCCGATCCTGGCCGCCGGGCTTCTCTGCGCTTCCCGCGCCTGGTCGAGCGCGGCATGGTAGGGAAGGATCAGCGGACAGCCGGAGCTGATTTTCAGGCGCGGCGACACGTCGATGCCGCCGGCTTGCAGATTGTCGATTTCCGCCAGGAGGTGGGCGATGTCCAGCACCACGCCGTTGCCGATGTAGCATTGCACCTTGGGGTGCACGATGCCGGAGGGGACGAGGTTGAGCTTGTAGACCTGCTCGCCGACGACCAGGGTGTGCCCGGCGTTGTGCCCGCCCTGGAAGCGGACGACGCCCTGGGCGTGGTCGGTGAGCCAGTCGACGATCTTGCCCTTGCCTTCGTCGCCCCATTGGGTTCCAACCACCACGATGTTCTTGGCCATGTGTTTTCCTTTGTGTCGTTGTTCAGGCTTCGTTTGCCTGGAGAATCCAGTCCCGCCCCTGGAGCGCGAGTTTCCGGTCGCAGCGCGGATCGGCCGGCGTGTTTTCTTCCGGCAGGCGTTCGATGACGATTTCGCCCGCCGCGCGCAGGGCGGCGATACGCTCGCCCAATCGCCGCGCCAGTTCGGGGTCGTCCGGAGTATCCGGGACGGCGGGGGCGAGGATCGCGCCCTGCCGCGTCGCGGCGTTCGACAGGCGGGCCAGTTCGCGCAGATCCAGGGAGAATCCGGTGGCCGGGCGCGCGCGGCCGAAGCTCTTGCCCACGCCATCGTAGCGCCCGCCCAGGGCGATGGCGGCGGGATAGCCGGGAACGTAGGCGGCGAAGACCGCGCCATTGTGGTAGTGATAGCCGCGCAGGTCGGCGAGGTCGATGCAGACGGTGAATGCGCGCATTTGTTCCGTGAGGCGCGCCAGGGTGTCGAGGGCGGCGGCGATTTCCGGCAGCGGCGGCAGGACGCGCCGCGCTTCCGCCAGGACGCCGTCATCGCCATACAGCCGGGAGAGGGCGAGGATCGCCTCGCCGTAGGGAGAGGGCAGGGTCGCGCAGAGGGCGGCGAGGGCGGGAACGTCCTTGTTCTGCAGGAGGGTGAAGATTTCCTCGCCGGTTTCGGCGTCCGTCCGCGCGGCATCCGCCAGGGCGCGGAAGATGCCGACATGCCCCAGGTCCAGGCGGAAACCGGGCAGTTCGGAAGCTTGCAGGGCGGCCGCCAGGAGGCGGAGGATTTCGCCGTCGGCGGAGGTGCCCGCGTAGCCGTAGAGTTCCGCGCCGATCTGGATCGGTTCGCGGCTGGACACCAGGCTGGCCGGGCGGGCGTGCAGGGTGCTGCCGCAATAGCAGAGGCGGGTGACGCCGGCGCGGTTCAAAAGGTGGGCGTCGATGCGGGCGACCTGCGGGGTCATGTCGGCGCGGATGCCCAGGGTGCGGCCGGAAAGCTGGTCGGCGAGCTTCAGGGTGCGCAGGCTCAGTTCCTGTCCCGCGCCGGTGAGGAGCGATTCCAGGTATTCCAGGAGCGGTGGCATGACGAGTTCGTAGCCGTGCGCGACGAAGAGGTCGACGATCCGCCGCCGCAGCGTTTCGATGCGGGCGGATTCCGGCGGCAGGGCGTCGGCGATGTATTCGGGGAGCAGCCAGTTCATGCGGAATCTGCGCTCATGGCGCGGGAGAGGCGGGCGTAATAAAGGAGACCAGGGAGACCAGCGCGATTCCCAACACCCCGCAAAGCGTGGAAAGGAGGCCAATGAAACGAATCTGCCCGTCGGACATCTGCGTGAGCCGCCGGAAAGCCTCCCGCCACAGGGCGGGGGCGACGAGGGGCAGGAGGCCCTCGATCAGCAGCATCAGCGCGATGGCCAGGAGAATCGTCATTTGGCGTTTTTCAGGTAGCGGAAGAAATCGGAACCCGGTTCCACCACGAGCAGATCCTGTTTCGTGGAAAAGCTGTTGCGATAGGCTTCCAGGCTGCGGTAGAAGGCGTAGAACTCCGGATTCTGGTTGTAGGCCTGCGCATAGATGGCGGCGGCGCGCGCGTCGCCTTCCCCCTTGACCTTTTCCGCTTCGCGGTAGGCTTCCGCGCGGATTCTTTCCGCTTCCTTTTCCCCTTCCGCGCGCAGGCGGTTGGCGGCCTGCCGCCGTTCGGAGCGCATCCGCTCATAAACGTTGTCGGAGACGTTGGGCGGCAGTTCCACCCGCTTCAGGCGCACGTCGATGACTTCCACGCCGATTTTCTTCGCGTCCAGGTTCGCCTTGCCGCGCATTTCTTCCATGATCTTGTTGCGCTCGCCGGAGACGACGTCATGCACGGTGCGCTGGCCGAATTCGGCCCGCAGGCCGTCGTTGATGGTCTGCGCCAGCCGGATGCTGGCGCGGGATTCGTCGCCATTGACCGACATGTAGTAGAGGCGGGGATCGATCACCCGCCACTTCACGTAGGAATCGACCTGCACGTTCTTTTTTTCCGAGGTGATGAAAAGCTCCGGTTCCGCGCTGTCGAAGGTCAGGATGCGATTGTCGAAGAAGCGCACGTTCTGGATCAGCGGCCACTTGAAATGCAGCCCCGGCGCCTTGATGACCCGCTTGACCTCGCCCAGTTGCAGCACCAGGGCATATTTGCGCTGGTCGACCGTGAAGAACGACATGCTGGCGAAAAGAAGGGCCAGGGCGATGAAGACGCCCAGCAGTTGCAGATGGACTTTCATTTATCGGCTCCCCCGCTCGCGGCCGAGACTGCTGCCGCTGAAGAATTCCTGCGTCTTGCTGTTGTTGAAATCAGTCGGATTTTCCCGCTGCGGCGGTGTCGCGCCGGAGAAGACGGAAGCCGCGCCGGAAGCTGGCGCGGCGCTCCCCGCGGCGGCGGAAGCCGCCGCGCCGGCCTGCGTCAGCCTGTCCAGCGGCAGGTAGATGAGGTTGCCCTGTCCCTTGGTGTCGACGACCACCTTGCTGGTGTTGCTATAGACCTTCTGCATGGTTTCCAGGTAGAGGCGCTGGCGGGTGACTTCCGGCGCTTTCACATATTCGGCGAGAATCTGTTTGAAGCGGCTGGCATCCCCTTCCGCGGTCGCGATGACGCCCAGCTTGTAGCCCTCGGCGCGCGGCAGGATGTCGCTGGCGTAAGCCTGCGCGTCGTATTCGAGCCGTTCCTTGTCCTGTCCCGCCTTTACCGCGTCTTCGAAGGCGGCCTGCACCTGTTCCGGCGGCTGCGCGTTCTGCATGTTGACCTTGGAGATTTCTATCCCGGTTTCGTAGCGATCCAGGATGACCTGCATCAGTTTGCTGACTTCGCTGGCGATTTCCGCGCGCTTCAGGTTCAGGATGTCGTCGATCTTGTTCTTGCCGACGACTTCGCGCACCGCCGTCTCCGCCGCCTGCATCACCGCCGCGTCCGGCTCGCGGCTCTTGAAAAGATAGTCTTCCGGATTTTTCAGCACGTATTGCACGGAAAACTGGATGTCGATGATGTTTTCATCGTCGGTGAGCATGAGGGCTTCCCTGAGCTCCTTGCGCGAGCCGCGATAGCCGATTTCCAGGGTGCGCACGCCGGTGAGATTGACGATTTCACGCGACTCGATGGGATAGGGGAAGTGCCAGTGCAGCCCCGGTTCGGTCTGCCCGACCAGGCGGCCGAAGCGCAGGACGATGCCGCGCTGCGAAGCATCCACGATGTACAGGCCGGAAGCGATCCAGACGACGAAGATGAGCACGCCGATGAGGGCGAAGCCCCGCCCCAGCGCCTGGGGATTGACGGGCGGCAGGCCGCCGTCGGAATTGCCGCCGCCGCCGTTGCCATTGCCGCCGGGACGGCCGCCGCCCTTTTTCTCCCCGAACAGGCCGCCCAGGCGGCGGTTGAGGTCCTGCCAGATTTCATCCAGGTCGGGCGGCCCGTCTTTGGGACGACGCCCGCCATTGTTGCGATTGCCATCCCCGCGCGGGTCGTTGATGGACATGAGCATGCCGATGGTTGGGATCATGAAGTTTCCGAATATTTGGACTTTTGCATCAGGAAAAAGTTATAAGAAGGCTCACCGGACGACAGGTCCGACGGAGCTTCGGCTTCGGCCTAAACTTCGACTTCGGCTTCGGCTGCTTCGGCCTGCTGGGGCGTTCTTTTTTCGCGGGCGCATTCAAAAAGCGCGCCGCGCAGCAAATCCAGCCCCGCGCCCGTGCGCGCGCTCAATTTCACGCGCCGGATTCTACCATAGTCATCACGCTCCGCCGCCGGAGCGACCCCGGTCAGATCCACCTTGTTCCAGACGAATATCTGCGGAATCCGTTCCGCGTCGATTTCGGCGAGCACCTTGTCGACCTCGGCGATCTGCTCGTCGCGCGCGAAACTGGCGCTATCCACCACGTGCAGGAGGAGATCCGCCTCCGCCGTCGCCTCCAGCGTCGCGTGAAAGGCCGCCACCAGGGAGTGCGGCAGTTCGCGGATGAAACCCACGGTGTCGGAGAGCACGACCTGCGCGCCCCTTCCTTCCTCGTCGGCCTGTCCGGGCAGCCAGAGCTTGCGCGAGGTGGCTTCCAGGGTAGCGAACAACTGGTTGGCGGCATAAACCCCGGCATGGGTCAGGGCGTTGAACAGGGTCGATTTGCCCGAATTGGTATAGCCGACCAGGGAGACATTCAGCACGCCGCCCTTCTGCCGCGCCTTTCTCTGCACCCCGCGCTGGCGGGAAAGGCGCTCCAGCCGTTCCTTCAGGAAGCGGACCCGCTTGCCGAGCAGGCGGCGGTCGGTTTCCAGCTGCTTTTCCCCCGGCCCGCGCAGACCGATGCCGCCGCGCTGGCGTTCGAGGTGTGTCCAGCCGCGCACCAGGCGGGTGGAAAGATGTTCGAGCTGCGCCAGTTCCACCTGCAACTTGCCCTCGGCGCTGCGCGCGCGCAGGGCGAAAATGTCCAGGATCAGCCGGGTGCGGTCGATCACCCGGCATTCCAGGGAATGTTCGAGATTGCGTTCCTGGGCGGGGGAGAGGTCGTGATTGAAGATGACCAGCCTGGCCTGGCTGGCTCTCAGGGCGGCGGCGATTTCTTCCACCTTGCCCTTGCCCGCGAAGGTGCGCGGATCGGGGCTTTGCCGGCGCCCGGAAATTTCCGCGCAGACCAGACCGCCCGCCGATTCCGTCAGCAAGCGGACTTCTTCGAAGCGTTCGGCCTGTTCGGGTTCGCCAAAATCGAGCTGCACCAGCACTGCCCGCTCACCGTCGGCGGACAGGAGAGGGACGCTATCAAACATGCGCGAACATGGCTATTCGGAAGGCTCCGCGGGCGTGCCGGAAGATTCCTGCGCCAACGCGACGGGACGCGCCGGCACCACGGTGGAAATGGCGTGCTTGTAAACCATCTGCGTCACGGCGTTCTTGAGCAGCACGACATACTGGTCGAAGGATTCGATCTGTCCCTGCAACTTGATGCCGTTGACCAGATAGATGGAGACTGGAATGTGTTCCCGACGCAAGGCGTTGAGAAAAGGATCTTGTAAAAGCTGGCCTTTGTTGTTCATGGCGACTCCTTTTTTTTGTTATGCGAAAGTGAAAAAATATTACAAGTGAAGAAAGAAGCATGAAATTTAAGCCGATTTTTGCGGTAAACGCCAGAAAAAAATATTTACTTAGATATTTTGCGTTCCTCCTTCCCCAGCGCGTCGGGCGAAGGCAGGGGAAGTTGCGGCGGCGGCAGGCCGTCTTCGCCATGTTCGATGCGGTAAAGCCAGGCCAGCAGCTCGGCGACGGCAAGGTAAAGCTGGCTGGGAATGTGCTCGTCGAGATCGACCTGCACGAGAAGGGAGAGCAGTTCCGGCGATTCGTGCACATACACGCCGTGTTCCCTGGCGCGGGAAATGATTTCCTCGGCGATCAGCCCGCGCCCCTTGGCGATGACGCGGGGCGCGGCATCGCTCTGGCGATAGGCCAGGGCGACGGCTTCGAGTTGGCGCTTGCGCGCCTCGTCTTCATTCCTGGCGCCGGGCATGGCGGGCGATGTCGAGGAATTTCAGGGACAGCCCCGCCGTCTCGAACCGGCGGCGCAGGGCGGCATTGTCGGCGGACAGGCGGACACGCGCGGCATCGTTCTCGGTGCGCAGGGAAATCTCGATTTCCCGCCCGCCGAGGAGTTTGAGCACCGCTTCCAGAGAGCCGAGGCGGGGCAGTTCGAGCCTCAGGCGGGTTGTCCAGTTGGCGGCGAGGTTTTCCCCCTTTTCCCGGCGCTCCTCTTCTTCGACGATTTCCCAGTCCATGTTCTGACCCGGCCAGATTTGCCCCTGCCAGACATAGGTATTCGTCGCCAGCGCCTCCAGTTGCTGCTGCACCAGATGCGTCAGATCGGGGGCCACGGCCCGCCCCATGCCGACACGCACGACATTGTTTTCCAGCGCGGATTTGCCCGCCGTATCATCCGCGGCCTGGCTCGCCGCGTTGCCGGACGACGCGGCGGCGGCAGTGGTGGCAGCGGTAGTAGCGTTGGCAGGGGTGGCGGTCATGTTGACAGCGACCTTCGCCGCCGTTGCGTTCGCGCTTGCCGCCGCTGCCGTTGTCGTCGCCGCCGCCGTTGCTGTTGTCGTCGTTGCGGGAGCCGTGTTCGCGGCGGGAGACGGCGCGGGTGGGGAACCGGGAGCATTCGCCGTCTGCAAGGCATGCGCGGCGGGAGAAAGACGGCCCTGCGGCTCGGCGAGCAGGCTTTCCAGCGGAGCCTTGCCCTGCACCCACTGCGCCTGGTGCGCCTCATAGAACATCCCGCTCTTGACCAGGGCGGCCTTGAGGGCGGAAACGAGATCGGCCGCCTTTTCCGGAAAACGCTCGACGACCGGCTGCGCATTGTTGAGCGGCGCGGGCTGCGGGCGCTTGCCCCCTTCCTTGTCCAGCCCGCCGAGCAATTCCGCGATCAGCTTGCCAGCCACGGTCAGGCGGGTGGCGACGGAAGCGTTCTCCATGCCCTTGCCTTCCATCGCGGCCTCCCCGCCTTTTCCCGCGACGACGGCCAGGGTCATCCTGCCATCCTGTTCGACGACTTCCAGTTCCAGCATATCGCCCGCCCGGGCCGCGAAGGGCAGGGCGAGCGTCATGTCGCGCCCGGCGATGTTGGCGCGATACATGCCGTTGGACAAGACCGACTGGATGGTTGCCATCATCCGCTGGCCGGGAGACAGATCCTTCAGGACATCGGCGGCCTTCTGCGCGGCAGCGGCCGGGAGGGGCTTGCCGACCAGATCGCTGATGAGTTGTGCCCGCGCGGCGGCGATTTCGGCGGGGATCATGGCGCTCAGGCGGCGGCGTTCTTGCCCGTGCCGCCAAAGGCTTTCAGCAGGGTTCCGATATCCTTGTGCAGGGCGGTGGCGCGTTCGGACAGGGATTCGAGATGGGCCTGGCAGCTTTCGATCGCGGCGCGGTCGGCTTCGCTCGCCGGCGGCATCCGCCCGGCCTCGATCTGTTCGGCCAGTTGCGCGAAGGTCCGGGCGGCCGTTTCCCAATTCCCCGCCTCCGCGCTTTTGCGGATCTCGGCAAGGATGAAGGCGAGGTTTTCAAACGGCGTGCGGCTCATGGATTCAACTCTGCTGTTGCTTGTCGGGATCGATCTGCTGCCAGGCCTCATGAATCTCGCCCAACAGATGCAGCACCTCGTCCAGCGTGGGGATGTCGTTCTTCATGTTGGCCCACAGCAGCCGGGAGACCATGTAATCATAGAGCGCCGCCAGCCGCTCGGCCAACTGGCCTCCCGCCTCGACGTCCAGGCTCGCCTTGAGGCCATTGGCGATGATGTCGATGGCCTTGGAAATATGGGTCCCGCGCTCGGCGAGCTGGCCCTTCTCGGCATACAGGCGCGCGACCGAAATGGCGCTTTCCGCGCCCTCGAACAACAGGATGATCAACCGGTGCGGACTGGCGGTGCGAATATCGGATTCGCGCCCCAGCGCGGCATAGGTACTGGCGGGATTCAAACGGCTACCGAACATGGAAATGAACTCACTCCAAAGGAACAGGCTTTAACTTTGTGCTCAAGACGAAGTGAAGTCAAGATGTGTCGAACAGGTTTGCCGGGCTTTATGTATCGGGTACGGGTTTTATGTACGGATATGTACGGATGTGCCCGGGGCGGGACTCGAACCCGCACGCCTTGCGGCTCCGGATTTTAAGTCCGGTATGTCTACCTGTTTCATCACCCGGGCATGGTCGTGAAAAAGGGAAAGCATACGCTTTCCCC
>JAITDH010000100.1 GCA_031282665.1 Zoogloeaceae bacterium
CCTACCGGACAAAAACGGAAGAAGCGATCCGGGGATCGGGCTACGTGGTCGAGAGTCTGGAGGCGGCGCTATGGGCTTTCGCGCGTACCGAGAGCTTCGCGGAGGCGATCCTCATGGCCGCGAACCTCGGCGACGACGCGGACACCACGGCCGCGGTGTGCGGCCAGGTTGCGGGGGCCTACTATGGCGAGCGCGGCATTCCACCCCACTGGCTGGAACGCCTTGCCCTGCGCGCCGAGATCACGGCGCTGGCGGATGCGCTTGGCAGGAGGAGGGAAGGATAGGGCAAAAAGTAAAGCCCTACTCTTCCAGCGCAACCTTCAATGGCGAGCAGCGCCGGTATCACCAGCATCACCACCGGCGGCTGATTCCGCCTGCCGCGCGGCTTCCTCCAGCGGCACGGGAACGAGCAGGCCGACGGTCAGGCGGTCGTCGGCGAACCACTTTCCGGCGGCGGCGCGGACTTCTTCCACCGTCACCTGTTCCAGGCGCGCGGTGAAAGCCTTCGCGTCCCGGTACGAAAAGCCCAGGGTTTCCAGCATGCCGATTTCCATCGCCTGCCCGAAGACGGAATCCAGTTTGTAGATTTCGGCGGCGACGAGTTGCGCCTTGGCGCGCGCCAGTTCCGCCTCGCTCACCCCGTTTTGCGCGATGTCGGCGATTTCGCCGCGCAGCGCCTCTTCCAGCGCCTCCGGCGTCTGTCCCGGCAGGGGGCTGCCGTAGAGATAGAAGAGCGATGGGCCGCGTCCCAGGGAATCGTAGGAAGCGCCGACGCCGGTCGCTATCCGCCGCTCGCGGACGAGATTCCGGGTGAGCCGCGCCGCGTCGTGACCATCGAGAATGGCGGCCAGCATATCGAGCGCGTAAGGGTCGACCGGCGAATCGGCCAATTCATCCGCGCCGGATTTTTCGATCCTGGGCGCTTTCCAGGCCATGAGGAGGAGGGGAAGTTCCGCCGGACCCTTGACGGTCAGCCGCCGGATGCCCTTCTGTTCCGGCTCGGCCTGCGGCCGGCGGAGGGGGAGCTTGCGCGCCCGGGCGGGGCCGTAATATTGCCGGGCGAGGCGGAACACCGCCGCATGCTCGACATCGCCGCTCACCACCAGGGTCGCGTTGTTCGGCGCGTACCAGGCGTCGTACCAGGCCTTCGCGTCGGCGGCTGTCATGTTTTCGAGATCGCTCATCCAGCCGATCACGGGCCGCCGGTAAGGATGCGTCTGGAAGGCGACCGCGTTGGCCTGCTCGAACAGGAGGGACTGCGGATCGTCATCGGTGCGCATCCGCCGCTCTTCCATGACCACCTTGATTTCCTGGGCGAATTCTTCCGGCGCGACCGAGAGGTGGCGCATCCGGTCGGATTCGAGCGCCATCATCTCGGCGAGCTTTTCCTTCGGCGCCTGCTGGAAATAGGCGGTGTAGTCGCGGCTGGTGAAGGCGTTGTCGCGCCCTCCGGCGGCGGCGACGCGGCGGCTGAATTCGCCCGCGCCGATCTTCGGCGTGCCCTTGAACATCATGTGTTCGAGCAGATGGGCCAGTCCCGAGGAACCGTCGACCTCGTCCACGCTACCCACCCGGTACCAGACCATCTGCGCGACGACCGGGGCGCGGTGGTCTTCCTTCACCACGACCTTGAGGCCGTTCGGCAGGACGGTGGAAAAAGTATCGTCGACGTTCTCGCCAGCAAGGCCAGCGGCGGAAAAGACGGAAAAAACGACAGCGGCAAAGGCCGCGAAAAAGCGAAAGTGCAACCTGGAAAATGACATGGCAAAAGGGGCTTTCTGATAAAATCCAGCCGTTATCCGGCGAAGCCGCCTATTAGAAGGCATGCAGCGCCGCAAGGCAAGGGGCCGAGGACAGAAAACAGAGGACAGAAGACAGAGCGGCGCTGCGCGCCTTTGTAGTCTGTGGTCTGCAATCCAAACCTCCGATCCCTGATTCCTGTTTCCTGATCCCTGTCTCCTGATCCCTGACCCCATGTTCAGCTTCCTGAAGAAAAAAGACGATTCCCCTCCCCCCTCCCCCGCCGCCGGCGAGGAGGCGCCGCGCAGTTGGCGCGAACGGCTGCTGGGCGGGCTGACGCGCACCCGGGCGCAACTGGGCGGGCGGATGAAGGCGCTCTTCTCGCGCGGCAAGGTCGACGACGAGCTGCTGGAAGAACTGGAAACCCTGCTCCTCACCTCCGACGTCGGCATCGAGGCAACCCGCCATCTGCTCGACGCCCTGGCGGCCCGCGCCAAAAAGGAAAAACTGGAAGGCGAAAAGGCCATCCAGGCCGCCCTGGCGGACGCCCTGCTCGAACTTCTCTCGCCGCTGGAAGCGCCGCTTTCCGTCGAGACGCACAAGCCCTTCATCATCATGCTGGCCGGCGTCAACGGGGCGGGGAAGACGACTTCGATCGGCAAGCTCGCCAAATATTTCCAGAGCCAGGGAAAGAGCGTGCTGCTGGCGGCGGGAGACACCTTCCGCGCGGCCGCGCGCGAACAGTTGCTGACCTGGGGGGAAAGAAACCAGGTGACGGTCATCGCGCAGGAATCCGGCGATCCGGCGGCGGTGATCTTCGACGCCATCGCCGCCGCGCGCGCCCGGAACATCGACATCGTGCTCGCCGACACGGCCGGACGCCTGCCGACACAGGCGAACCTGATGGAAGAAATCGCCAAGGTGCGCCGGGTCATCCAGAAGGCGGAGGCGAGCGGCCCGCACGAATCGCTCCTGGTACTCGACGCCAACATCGGCCAGAACGCGCTCGCCCAGGTCAGGGCCTTCGACCAGGCCATCCAGGTCAGCGGCCTGATCCTCACCAAGCTCGACGGCACCGCCAGGGGCGGCGTCATCGCCGCCATCGCCCGGCAATGCCCGAAGCCCATCCGCTTCATCGGCGTCGGGGAAGGCATCGACGACCTGCGTCCCTTCGTGGCGAGGGAATTCGTGGAAGCGCTGTTTGCATGATCGTCGCCAGCCATCTCATCAAACGCTATCCCGGCGGATTCGAGGCCATCCGCGAGGCGAGCTTCGAAATCGCCGAAGGGGAAATGGCCCTCATCGGCGGCCACTCCGGCGCGGGGAAAACCACCCTCCTCACGCTCATGGGGGCGGTGGAGCGCCCCACCGCCGGCACCCTGATCGTGGGCGGGCAGAACATCCCCGCCCTGAAAAAGAGCGCCCTGCCCTATCTGCGCCGCAATCTCGGCCTGGTCTTCCAGGACCAGAAACTCCTCTTCGACCGCTCGGCGCTGGAAAACGTCCTCCTGCCGCTGGAAATCATCGGCCTGCACCCGCGCGAAGCGGGACGCCGCGCGCGCGCCGCGCTCGACAAGGTGGGGCTGCTCGCGCGCGAAAAGGCCTATCCCATCGCCCTCTCTGGCGGCGAACAGCAGCGGCTGGCCATCGCCCGCGCGGTCGTCAACCGTCCCTCCATCCTCCTCGCCGACGAGCCGACAGCCAATCTCGACGAAACATCCGCCCGGCAGGTGCTCGACCTTTTCGCCGCCTTCAACCAGGTCAACGTCACCGTCGTCATCGCCACCCACGCCCCGCGAGGCGTTCCGGGGCGCGACGTCCGCCTCCTCACCCTCGACCACGGCCAGTTGCTCCCCTGACATCATGTATCTCTGGTTCCGCCAACATCTCAACGCCTTCTCCCGCGCCTCCCGGCGCCTCGCCGCCGCGCCCCTGAACACCCTGCTTTCCCTCCTCGTCATCGGCATCGCCATCACCCTGCCAGCGGCGGGCTACGCCCTGCTCGACAACATCCAGGCGCTGGGCGCCAGCCATACCGGCGTCCAGCAGATCAGCCTCTTCATGGAAGCCGACGCCGCGCCGGACAAGACCGCCGCCATCCGCGAGCGCCTCGCCGGACAACTGCCGGAACAATGGCGCTTCATTCCCCGCGACGAGGCGCTGAACCAGTTGAAGCGTACCGAGGGCATGGCGGAAATCATCGCCAGCCTGCCGAGGAACCCGCTGCCCGACGCCTTCATCCTCGAACCCAGGAACGCCAGCCCGGAAACCCTCGAACAGATCCGGAGGGAATTCGCCGCCCTTCCCGGCATCGCCCACGTCCAGCTCGATTCCGCCTGGATCAAGCGCTTCGACGCCTTCCTGCGGCTCGGGCGGCAGGCGGTCAGCCTGCTCGCCCTGGTCTTCGCCGTCGGCCTCGTCTGCGTCACCTTCAACACCATCCGCCTGCAAGTCTTCGCCCAGGCGGACGAAATCGAAGTCGCCCGCCTCATCGGCGCGACCGACGCCTTCATCCACCGCCCCTTCTATTACCTGGGCCTCCTGCAGGGCGCGCTCGGCGGGCTTGTCGCGGTCTTCCTCCTGCTTTCCGGTTTCGCCGTCCTGAAACCCTCCTTCGTCAATCTCATTTCCCTCTACGGCAGCGCCGCCGCCCTCCCCCCGCCCTCGCCCGGCTACTTCGCCCTCCTCGTCGCCCTCGGCGCGACCCTGGGCTGGATCGGCGCGCAGCTTTCCGTCAGCCTCGCCCTGCGGCAAATGGAGTAATGCCATGTCCTCTCCCCTGCAATCCCTGATCGACCAGGCCGAAGCCGTGGTTTTCGGCAAACGGAGGGAAATCGCCCTGGCCCTCGCCTGCCTCCTGGCGCGCGGCCATCTGCTGATCGAAGACCTGCCCGGCCTCGGCAAGACGACCCTGGCGCACGCCCTGGCCCGCCTCCTGGGCCTCAAGTTCTCGCGCATCCAGTGCACCAGCGACCTCCTGCCCGCCGACATGCTGGGCGTCTCCATCTACGAACGCGAAAACGGAAACTTCCGCTTCGTGCCGGGACCGATCTTCACCCAGGTGCTGCTCGCCGACGAAATCAACCGCGCCACCCCGAAAACCCAGAGCGCGCTCCTGGAATCCATGGAAGAGCGGCAGGTGACGAGCGACGGCGAAACGCGCCCCCTGCCGCACCCCTTCTTCGTCATCGCCACGCAGAACCCGATCCATCAGATCGGCACCTTTCCCCTGCCGGAATCGCAACTGGACCGCTTCCTCCTGCGCATCTCCCTGGGCTATCCCGACGCCAGGTCCGAACGCGCCCTCCTCTCTTCCGGCGACCAGCGCCCGCGGCTTTCCGGCCTCGCCCCGGCGATCTCCCCCGCCGACATCCCGCGCCACCAGACGGCCGCCGACGCGATCTTCGTCTCCCCCGCCCTGCTCGACTACGTCCAGGCCATCCTCTTCGCCTCGCGGGTCGGCGACCGCTTCCAGCACGGCCTTTCGCCCCGCGCCGGACTGGGCCTCATCGCCCTTTCCCGCGCCTGGGCCTATCTGGAGGGAAGGGACGCCGTGCTGCCCGACGACATCCAAGCGCTCCTCCCCGGCGTCGCCTGCCACCGCCTGCGCACCCGCCAGAACGGCGAAGCCGCCAATGCCGAGGACATCGAAGCCCTGCTGCACGGCGTGCCGATTCCCTGATGCAGATTTCAGGAATCTGGCATTCAGGAAAGCACCTTTTGCGGGGAAGCCCCTTTCCCTTGAATCCCCTTCCTTTCCAGCCTTTTCCCTTTGTTCGCGCCTTGCTGTTCGAAACCGGCGTGCAACTCGAATTCCCGTCCTTCGAGATTCAACCTTCACGCCTGCCCGCCAACCTCCGGCGGCAAAGCCGCCGCTGACTTTTCTGATCCCTGATCCAGCGCCGCCCAATCGAAACATGGGCCGGGATCGGTTTTCCGGCCGGGGGCGATGTGTTCGTGGCCGACGATGTCCGTGATGGGACAGGCCGCGCGCAAGGCGGCGAGGAGTGGTTTCAGGGCGGCATACTGGCGCGTATCGAAAGGCTGCCGGTCGCTGCCTTCCAGTTCGATGCCGACCGAGTAATCGTTGCAGTTTTCCCTCCCCTGCCATGCCGAAACCCCGGCATGCCAGGCGCGGTCGTGCAGGCGGACGAATTGCACGGTTTCCCCGTCGCGGCGGATGAAGAAATGCGC
>JAITDH010000101.1 GCA_031282665.1 Zoogloeaceae bacterium
TCCTTGTCATTGCCCGGAAAATACACGGACAGCAATTTGTCGAACGTTTCCGACCGGGCCAGATACTCGTAACCCACCGCCGCCACATCGAGGCTGTGATAGACCAGTAGATGACAAGACGCTCCTTCCCCGGCCATCTCCTTGCCAGCCTTGCCCCAATAGGGCCAATAAGTGGATTGTTCCATCATCGCCTCCAAGCCGTTCATGGATTTCAGGTTCGAATTTCTCCCCTTTTTGCGAAGTGTCGGCAGAAAATACAGCGTCAGTTTGTCGTTTGCGCTCGATACATAGCCGATCAACGCGCCGGAACCGCCAGACCTCCCGTGGCGACGTGGCGGAGGAAGTCGTCGATGGCGGGTTGTCCTTCGGCGGCGGCGGGGTGGTTGATGAGGAAGGTTACGGCGTAGCGGCGGCCCTGTGTGTCCTGCACGTAGCCGGCGGCGGTTTTGACGCCGTTCAGGGAGCCGGTCTTGAGACGGGCGCGGCCGGCGGCGGGGGTGCCGGCCAGGCGTTTTTGCAGGGTGCCGTCCACGGCGGCGATCGGCAGCGAGGCGAGGAAATCCGGCATGTTGGCGCTCTGCCAGGCGGCGAGGAGCAGGTGGTTCAGATGGTTCGCGCTGATTCGCTCGATGCGGGAAAGGCCGGAGCCGTTTTCCAGGACGAGTTCCGGGAAATGCAGCCGCCGGCCGGCAAGCCAGGCGGCTACCCGCTTGCGCGCGGACTCTTCTGTCTTGACCGTCGGGTTGTCGTCCAGGGCGAGGAAGAGTTGTCGCGCGGTGATGTTGTTGCTCCACTTGTTCATGCCGCGGACGATTTCGGAGAGCGATGGGGAAGGCTGCGTCGCCAGGAGCTTGGCATTGACGGGAAGAAGGCCGGCGCGCGTCTTGCCGGTGAAGCTGCCGCCCAGTTCCCGCCAGAGGGCGCGGAAAAGGCCGTCGACGTGGGCATCGGGCGAGAGCGGGGAGAGAAGGAGGGTTTTTTCGCCGCAACTGACCGGATAGCTGCCGTCGATTTCCAGCCTTCCCGCCGCCCAGCGCAGGTCGAGCCGGTCGCGCCAGCCGTCGCAGCGGCCCTTGGAGGGGACGAGGCGGACGGAGACGGCGGCGTTGTCGTTGGGGGTGTCGTTGATGAAGCGTATGCCGTCGTCTTCCGGCTGGAAGGTGAGGCGCAGGGTGAAGAAATCGACCATCAGGGCGTCCGGCGCGACGTTGTAGGCGCGCAGGGGGCGTTGGTCGAAGGCGGCGGGATCGCGCGGCGGGAGATGGAAGAGGGAGTGGTCGAGCACCAGGTCGCCGGCGATCGTCCGGACGCCCTTGCCGCGCAACTGGCGGAGCAGGAGCCAGAAGCGTTCCAGGGTGAGATCGGGGTCGCCGCTTCCCTTCAGGTACAGATTGCCGCGCAGGACGCCCTGGCCGTCCGGTTCGGCGTCCGCCCACGCGCCGGTCTGCCACGTCGCGCCCGGCCCGAGGATTTCCAGCGCGGCATAGGTGGTGACCAGTTTCATGACCGAGGCGGGATTCATCGGCGCGTCGCCGTTGTGTTCCAGTATCGGAGCCGCGCCGTCCACGGGCTGCACGACGACGGCCACGGCGCTTTCGGGAATCCGCGCCGCCGCCAGCGCCTTCCGGACGGAAGGCGGCAGTTCCTGCGCGCAGAGGACAGAGGACAGAAGACAGAGGACGGAGGACAGAAGACAGAGGACAGAGGACGGAGGACGGAAGACAGAGCGCTTGCTACGCTCGCTTCGTGGTCTGTGGTCTGTGCTCTGTGGTTGCGTGTTTGGCATGATGCGCTCCGTGGGTTCTTCGTGGTCCGTGGCCGGAATTATAAAAGCACCTGTGCATTCATCTTCCATCTTGTCACGGGTGTTGTAGGTTGGATTAGCCGCAGGCGTAATCCGACAATCGTTCATCACCGGCGCTTGCGCCGCTGTTATTTGATTTGTTTGATTTGCGATGCTGCGCATCGTATGGAAAGAATGTCGGATTGCGCCTTCGGCTTATCCAACCTACTGGTTACAAAGGCGCGCCGCTCTGTCCTCTGTCTTCTGTCCTCTGATCCCTGCACCCCAGCCCGCGCAGGAAAACGTCGACCACCGGCAGGCCGTCGTTTTTCAGGGAGAAGAGTTGACGGTTCTTCGTCCAGTTGAAGATCAGGCCGTCGGTCAGGGAAACCAGGCCGATGGTGGCCTGGCGCGGGGTCAGCGGGGTGCTGATCTGGCCTTTTTCCTGCGCGTACGCGAAGGCTTCGTAGATGATGCCGATGTGATGCTCGCCTTCGTCCAGGTGCTTGTGGCGGATGATGGCCATGTCGCCGACGTATTCGCATTTGTGCCAGAAGATTTCGAAGACGCGGTAGAAATTCGGATCGCTCGCCAGCTTGTCGAAGAATTCCATCGTCGCGGCGCGCAGGAAGCCCATCGGATCATGCCGCATGAGTTGGGTGCGCTCCTCGCTGCGGAGCAGGAGCGGGCAGACGAGGCGCTCGATCATGGCGGAGAAAAGATCGACCTTGTTCTTGAAGTGCCAGTAGATCGCCCCGCGGGTGACGCCGGCATGGGTGGCGATGCCGTTCAGCGAGGTGCGGGAAACCCCCTGGCTTTCGAACAGTTCGACGGCGGCATCGAGAATCCGGTTGCGGGTGATGCAGGCGTCTTCCTTTGTCTTGCGTACCATGTCAGGAATCCGCGGTATCGTTCGCGGGGTTCGCGGGAGTTTCCGGTTCGGGTTGCGGCGCGGCTTGCCCGGCCTTTTCCCCTTCCCCGTCGGCTTCCCGCCAGCCGCCGCCCAGCGCCTTGAAGAGATCGACCGCGGAAAGCAGGCGGTTGCGGCGCGCGGCGAGGTATTGCAACTGGGCGTTGTTCAGGGAGCGCTGGCTGTCCAGCACTTCCAGGAAGCCGGAGTAGCCGACTTCATAGCGGACGGTGGAAAGTTTCAGCGCGTCGCCCGCGGCGGCAAGCTGCGTTTGCAATTCGCCTTCCGCCCGGTCGAAGAGACTGAGCGAGGCGAGCGCGTCGCGCACTTCGCGGAAGGCGTTCTGCACGGTCTTCTGGTAGTCCGCCAGGAGTTCGCGTTGCCGGGCGCTTGCCTGGTCGACCCGGGCGCTGGTGCGTCCCCAGTTGAAAATGGGCGCGGTGATCGCCGCGCCATAGGACCAGATTTCCGCCGGCCGGGTAAACAGGCTGGAAAACTGGGCGCTTTCGCTGCCCAGGAATCCGGTGAGGCTGATGACCGGGAAATAGGCGGCCCTTGCCAGGCCGATGCGGGCATTGGCGGCGACGAGCGCCTCTTCCGCCTGGCGCACGTCTGGACGCGCCTCGATCAGTGCCGAGGGCAGACCCACGGGCGGCAGGGGCGAGAGCGGCACGGCGGTTTCCGCGAGCGCTTCGAGACGCAGGCCGGGTTGCCCCACCAGGAGGCCGAGCAGGTTTTCCGTCAGGGCGCGCTGGCGCAGGATTTCCGTAAGCTGCGCCGAGGTCGCGGCATGCGCGGCGACCGCCTGCGCGACTTCCAGATCGGAGGCCGCGCCCGCCTCCCTCCGGCTCTGCACGATGTCGCGGGTTTTCGTCTGGGCGCGCAGGATGCGGCTCATGGTCAGCACTTCCACGTCCCGGACGCGCAGATCCAGATAGACACTGACCACCTGCGCGATCAGGGAAAGGCGCAGGGAATCGCGCGCGAAACGTCCGGAGAGCGCCTCGGCGCGGGCGGCTTCGTTGCTACGCCGCAGCCGTCCCCAGATGTCGAATTCATAACCGACATTGAGCGCGACGCGGCGGTTGGTGGAGGTCATCACCCCCATTTGCCGGCCGCTGGCGGTCTCGCCGCTGGTGCGGCTGCGAACGGAAGCGCCCTGTAGATCGACGGTGGGAAAGTAATCCGCGCCCGCTTCCTGCGCGGCGGCTTCGGCGGCTTCCATGCGGGCGACGGCGGCTTGCAGATCCTGGTTCCGGGCAAGCGCCTGGTCGACCAGTTGGTTCAGCGCCTCGTCACCGAAGAGCGTCCACCATTCGGGATTGATGGGGGCGGCGCTGGGCTGGTTTTCGGCTTCCTCCGCGACGTAGCGTTCGGGCAGGCCGGCTTCCGGGCGCTGGTAATCCGGCCCGATGGCGCAGCCAGAGAAAACGAGGGAGAGGCCCAGCGTCAGGGCGAGCCGGGCGGCGTAGGGATTATTGCGCATGATCGTCCTCCGGGTTGGCGGGCGCATCGGGTGAATGTCCGGACGCGGGTTCGTCCGGATGTTTCTTGTGCTTCTTGCCGTGGTGCGGATGATGCTCTTCCAGCCCCGCCGGAATCAACTGCTTGCCGCGTTCCAGCCATTTGAAGAAGAGCGGCACGAAGA
>JAITDH010000108.1 GCA_031282665.1 Zoogloeaceae bacterium
CTCGAACCAGCAACCCCGCCGCCAGCCCGCCCAGGGCGGCCATGTTGAGTTTGAGGGCGGTGGCCAGTTGCGGCTGGAAATCTTCCGGCTGGCGGGCGCGGCGCAGGATGGCGGCGTTCTGGTGGAAGAACGGCAGGGCGATGAGGAAGAGCCAGGCCCAGGGACGATGCGGCAGGCAGAGAAGGGCGAAGGCGGCGAGGCAAAGCAGGCTGGCAAGGAGGAGGATCTGCACGTAGATCTTCGCCCATCGCATGCCCAGCATGGCGGCGAAGGTGATCTTGCCGTGCCGGAGGTCTTCTTCCAGGTCGCGCAGGTTGTTGACGTTCAGGACGACGGCGCTCAGGAGGCCGCAGGCGGTGGCGGGCAGGAAGACCGGCCAGGCGAGGGCGCGGGTTTGCAGGTAGAAGCTGCCGCCGACCGCGACCCAGCCGAAGAAGACGAGCACGGCGAGATCGCCCAGGCCGTGATAGCCGTAGGCATGCCGCCCGATGGTGTAGGTCAGCGCCGCGACCAGGGAGAACAGGCCGAGGAGGAGGAAAAGGACGATGTCCTGGCGGGAATGGCCGGCGGTGAACAGGAGGAGGCTGCCGGAGAGGATGGCGAGGAGGGTGACGCAGAGGATGGCCCCGCGCATGGCGGCGGGGGAGATCAGGCCAAGCTGCATGCCGCGCCGGGGGCCGAGGCGGCGCGGGGTGTCGGCGGCCTTGCTGAAGTCGCCGTAGTCGTTCGCCAGGTTGGCGAGGATTTGCAAAAGGAGCGCCGTGCAGAGCGAAAGCCAGAAGGTGCGGGCCTGCCAACGGCCGCTTTGGGCGAAGGCCACGGCGTTGCCGGTGAGGATGCCGCAGCAGGCGAGCGGCAGGGTGCGCAGACGCAGGGAGACGATCCAGGCATGGAGGAGGGTGATGCGGGAAGCCGCCCCGGTCATGCGTCGTCGCTTTGCGGATAGAGGGGGAGGGCGGCGATGGGCACGGCGCCTTGCAGGTCGTTCGCCGCCTCGGCGGAAACGACGGCCAGCGCGAGCCAGGTTTCTTCTTCCTCTTTTCCCGGCTGCTGCGGTTGCGGTGCGGCGGCGATGACCTTGCCGGCATTCTGGCCGGAGCGAGTGAGCAGATCTTCACCCGCACGGAAGGGTCCTGGCGCGGTGAGGCGGTACAGATGACGCTTGACCTCTCCCAGGTAGCGGGCGCGGGCGATGACTTCCTGGCCGGGATAGCAGCCCTTGTTGAAGCTGACGCCGCCCTGCCGGTCGAAATCCATCATCTGCGGCACGAAGGCTTCCGTGCTTTCGGCCGTGATCCAGGGGAAAGCGGCGGCGATGTCCAGGTATTGCCAGAGGCGCGGCGCGGCGAGCGGCAGGCGGCGGGCGGCGAGGATGCCGGTCATCCGTTCCCGGGGAGCGGAAAGGACGCAGCGCCCTTCCGGCAGGCGGATGAGCGAACAATCTTCGCCATGCGCCACGCCTAGCGGCGCTTCCGGCGCGGCAAGAGGAAGTCCAAGGGCGGCCAGCGCCCCGTCTCCGCTACTGATGCCCAGATGGATGAAGCGGGCGGATTCATCGACAAGCTCGACCTTGGCGCGCAGGATGTAGCGGCGCAGGCGCTGGCACAGGTCGGCGAGCAGGTCGGCGGAGCAGATGAGGCGGAAGGAAGCGGCTTCGCTTCCTTCAATGACTTGGGTGGCCTGGGCGGGAAGGGAATGGAGCAGGAAGTTGGCGATCATGCGCCCCTTGGCGGTGCACCAGGCGGTGAGTTGCGCCGCGTCGTCCGCCAGGGTCTTGACGTCATTGGTGAGCTGTCCGTGCAGGAAAGCGCGCGCGTCCGGGCCACCGGCAACCAGGCTGGCGAGATGGGGCAGGGGAAAGAGCGCCTTGCCGTCGGCGGGAAGGTGCTCGGCAAGCGGCGTGTCGGCCAGGATGTCTTGCCAGGGAGAGGTAAAGGGCATGGTCATTGTGGATTTGTAGGGTTTGAGGTTGGATGAGCCGAAGGCGACATCCGACAATCGTTCATTACCGGCGCTTGCGCCGCTGTTCTTTGATTTGCGATGCTGCGCATCATATGGTTGAAATCCCCAGTGTGTCAGCATTTGCACAAAAACCGCTCTAGCCAAGCCGCCCGCCCGTTATGAACAAAGCGAGCATCATGAATATAGCCAACGCCACGAAACAAACGGCATACAACAAGGCTAGGTTCAGCAGAGCCAACACAATCATTTTACACTTATCGCCGATGCCATGCCGAAAAGCAATATAGACATAATAAATCACAATAATGAACGGGAGATTCAAAATGATGAAATCATTGTCTGTATAACTGCCAACAACTGTTTCGCATATCTTTTCAAGCCGTTTCAGATCGTTGTCCTGGGCGATGGTCCATGCGAGCACGAACAGGGAATGGATGGCTATGATTACGCTATCCGCTATCAGGATTTTGATTTTTGCCGTTTTGATTTCCAATTTCGTTTTCCTTTTGCAAATCTTTTCAATGGGAAGGTTCATCGCAATACGACGGGATTGCCGTCGCGTTTCTGGTTCAGTTTCCTGGAACGACAAAGCAAGCGGAAAGGCCGTCTGATTCCTGATTCCTGATCCCTGCCCTCCTGGTATATAATCCGCCCTTCGTTCATGGTGTCGCGGCCGGGTTCTCCGGTCGCGGTGAAACGGGAAAGCGGTGCGTCATCTGACAAAGCCGCTGCTGCCCCCGCAACGGTAAGCGAGTGCGGGCGCGCCATCATGCCACTGGGAAATTTTCCTGGGAAGGCGGCGCGTCAAGACTTGCCAGCCCGGAAACCGGCCTGGACGACAACCGAGGGCGTCGACTTCACGTGGGGTGGGGAGGACGCGAGGCCGTCCTTTCCGTCGCGCCGCGCTTTTCCTTTTCCCTTCTTGCCGCGCCTTCTTTCATTGACCGTATGCTCCGGCGGGGACGCCGGACGAAGGGAAAAAACATGTCATCACATCTACGACCGCTCGCGGCGCTCCTGCCGCTCTGCTTCATCGCGTCCGCCCCGGCGCAGACGGAAGAAGACCGCCTCGATCCCATCGTCGTCACCGCTACCCGGCAGCCAATGCGCGTTTCGGAAACGCTTGCCGATGTGACGGTCATCTCGCGCGAGGAAATCGAGAAAAGCGGCCAGGAGACCATCATCGACCTGCTCGCCCGCCAGCCGGGCATCCAGATATCGAGCTATGGCGGGCCGGGCACGGCTACCAGTCTTTACATGCGCGGCGCGAATTCCAACCAGAGCAAGATCCTGGTTGATGGCATCAGCATCAATTCCACTGACGGTTCCGGCGCGCCGTTGCGCTTCTTGCCGCTTGCCGATGTCGAGCGCATCGAAATCCTGCGCGGCCCAGCGTCCATGCTCTACGGCGCGGACGCGCTCGGCGGCGTCATCAATGTCATCACCCGACGCGGGCAGTCCGGCGGCCTGCGCGTCGACGGATTCGTGGGCTATGGCAGTCACAATACCCAGCAGGCCAGCGCCGGATTGTCCGGCGGTAATGAGCATTGGCGCTTCAGGGTGGAAGCCAACCATTTTCAAACCGATGGCATTTCCGCCCAGCGTCATGCCGTGAACAAGGACGCGGACGACGATGCTTATCGCAATACGGGCGGCGCGGTTTCTCTTTCCTTCCTGCCGAAGGAGGGACACGAAATCGGCGTCAGTTACCGGAATAACAAGGGGGTTGGCCATTATGATGGCGGCAATACTCCTCCGGATGGCGAGTACGACAACCGCAACACCTTCGACATCACGCAATGGCAGGTATTCAGCAAGAACCGTTTCCTGGAGAACTGGACCAGCACCCTGCAATATGGTGAGTCCGAAGATTATCAAAAGAACTATTCCTGGAATGCCTGGGGTTTTCCGCCCGCCGAGGACATTTCCTCGACGCACAGCAAAAACCGGCAGATTTCCTGGCAAAACGACATCGAGCTGTCGCTGGGGCACGCGCTCTTCATGGCGGAACAATCAAAACAACGTGTCTATCCGCATGGCGCGGACTATCAAAAAACGCCTGAAATCCGTAATACTTCCCTGCTGGCCGGATGGACGGCGAACGCGGGAAAGCATCGCTGGCAATTGAATGTCCGGCGCGACAACCATTCCGAATTCGACGGCAAGACCACCTATGGCGCGGCCTATGGCTATCAGTTGACGGATGCCCTGCGCGCGCGCGTCAGTCATGGCACCGCGTTCCGCGCGCCCAACGTCTATGAGTTGTTCATGCGCAATCCGTCGTGGTGGTTCCAGGGCAATCCCGATCTGAAGCCGGAAGAATCGAGAAACAGCGAAATCGGGCTGACATGGGAACAGGGCGGACATCTGGCTTCCGCCACCTACTACCACAACCGCGTCAAAAATCTGATTTCCGGAACGGGAACAGATCCGGTCACCGGCTTCACCACCTATGAGAATATCAACAAGGCGCTGCTGGAAGGCGTGACCCTGGCCTATCAGGGCAGCTTTGGCGCGTGGCATCTTGCCGCCACTTACGACTGGCTGAACGCGGAAAACAAAAGCAAGACGGCGGATGGCGTGGGTTACGAGCGATTGGGCAGGCGCGCCCGCAACAAGGCGACGCTGGCGCTCACGCATAGCTGGGGCGATCTGGAAACCGGTGTTGAGGTAGTGGGCGTCGGTCGACGTTATGATGGCAGTTACCGGAAAGATGCTACACAGAAGGAAGAACTCGGCGGCTATGGCCTCACCAACCTGACCGCCCGCTATGCGCTGACCCGGGAGCTATCCCTGGAAGGGCGAATCAACAATGTTTTCGACAAGAAATATGAAACCGCCAGAGGCTACGGAACGGATGGCCTCAATGCCTTCGTCGGCCTGCGCTATTCGCCACGATGAATGCAGTCTGAGCAAAGAGGGGCGAAGGTATTTCGCCCCTTTTTTGCTTTGCTTCGCCTTTTTTTCCCTCCCGCCCGTCATGGGGCAGACGCCGCAAAGGATCGTCTCGCTTGACCTGTGCACGGACTGGATGCTGGCCAGATATGTCGAGAAAGAACGCGTCGCGGCGCTTTCCCCGATGCAGCGCCGTTATCTGGCTCCCTGGATGCCGCGCGACTGGCCCCTGCACGATGGCGCGCTGGAGAGCATCGCCCGCCTGCAACCGGATCTGGTCATCGTCGGGGAATATGCCGCCTTCTCCCTGCGCGAACAATTGAAGCATCTCGGCTTCCAGGTCGCCATCCTGCCGCTTCCCCAGACGCTGACGGAGGTGCGCGAATACGAGCTTCGTTTCCTCGCCCTGCTCGGCCTGCCGGCGCAACGCGCGAGCGCCATTCCCCCCGCGCATCCCGCCAGCCGGAAACGTCTCCTGCTCCTCGGCGCGAATGGCATCGGCACCGGCAAACACACCTTCGAAGACGCCCTGCTCGCCCGCGCCGGCTGGCAGAACTACCTGACGGATCAGGGCTATGTCCGCCTCGACCTGGAAGCCATCGTCCGCGACCCGCCGGAGGCCATACTCTGGGCTTCGCCTTCCGGCCCCGCGCTGGCCAATGCCTTCTCCGAACATCCGGCCTGGCGCGCCGTCGTCCCGCCGCCGCGCCGGCTCGCCACGGATTACTGGCGCTGGCAATGCCCCGGCCCGTGGTCGTGGGAACTCGTCCAGACATTGAAGGATGAACTGGAGCCATGAAACCGCTCACCCCCCTCCTCCTGTCCGTCCTCCTGTCCATTCTTTTGCTGGCCGTCTTTTTCGTATCCCTCTCCATCGGTTCCGCCCCCATTTCCGTCTGCGCGGGACTGACCGACTGGATCACGGGAAAAGACAGCCTGGAAGCGCTCATCCTGCGCGAAATCCGCCTGCCGCGCACCCTGCTGGCGCTTTCGGTCGGCGCGGCCCTGGGAATTTCCGGCGCGGCCCTGCAAGGTCTCCTGCGCAACCCGCTGGCCGACCCGAGCCTGACCGGCGCCAGCCAGGGCGCGGCCCTGGGCGCGGCCAGCGTCTTCTACTTCGGCTTCTTCCCGGCAGCCGGCGCGCTGGCGCCCGCGCTGGCCGGACTCATCGGCGCCGGGCTTACCCTCCTCGGCATGCTCTTCCTCGCGGGTTCCGGCCGTCCGGCGCTGATCCTGATGGCCGGCCTGGCCGTTTCCAGCCTCGCCGGCGCGGCGCTGGCCGCCGTGCTCAACTTCGCGCCCAACCCCTTCGCCATGCAGGAACTGGTCTTCTGGCTGCTCGGCTCGGTCGCGGAACGCGGCATGCCCCATCTTCTCTTTCTCCTCCCCGCCCTGGTCATCGGCATCCTCATCCTCTGGCGGGAACGCCGCCTGCTCGCCGCCCTGAGCCTGGGCGAACAGGTCGCGACCAGCCTGGGACTCGACTACCGGCGCGGCGGACGCCGCCTCATCCTCGGCGTGGCGATCCTGGTCGGCGCGGCGGTCTCCGTCGCCGGGAACATCGGCTTCGTCGGCCTGATCGCGCCGCACCTCGCGCGCCCGCTGGCGCGCCATCATCCTGACCGCCTGCTCTTCCCCTCCGCCATCCTGGGCGCCGCGCTCGTCGTCCTGGCGGACATGCTCGCGCGCCTGATGCCGCCGGGGCGGGAAATCCGGCTGGGCGTCCTCACCGCCTTCATCGGCGCGCCGCTCTTCATCCGGCTGATCTGGAAAGACCGCAAGCAATGGCTCTGATCGAAGTCCGCCGCCTCTGCGTGGCAGAACGTCTCGACGAGGTTTCCTTCTTCCTCGAAGCCGGCGAAATGCTGGGCGTCATCGGCCCCAACGGCTCCGGGAAATCCTCCCTTCTCAAGAGCCTCGCCGGCATCCTGCCGGCGACAGGAGACATCCGCTTCCTGGACGCGCCGCTCGCCGCCCTCTCCCCGGAAGAGCGGGCGCGCAGGATCGGCTTCCTGCCCCAATTCTGCGATAGCGCCTGGCCGCTCGCCGTGGAAGACGTCGTCTCCCTGGGGCGGCTCCCCTGGCGCGACCGGGACGAAGAGGCCATCCAGCAGGCCATCCGGGAAACCGACATCGAGCCGCTCCGGAAAAAAAGGATCGATTGCCTCTCCGGCGGCGAGCAGGCGCGGGTCTGGCTCGCGCGCGTGCTGGCGACCCGGCCGCGCCTCATCCTGGCCGACGAACCCATCGCCAGCCTCGACCTTTTCTACCAGGCGAAGATCATGCGCACCCTGCGCCGGCATGCCGACGGTGAGCACGGCGTCATCATCGCCCTGCACGACCTCGCCCTCGCCGCCCACCATTGCGACCGCCTCTGCCTGATGCGGCACGGTAAAATCCACGCCTTCGGCCCCCCGCAGAAAGTTCTCGACGAAAGCGCCCTCTCCGAAATCTTCGGCGTCCCCATCCACGTCGACCTGGCGCACACGCCGCCCATCGTCCTCCCGGATTGGGATCGGGGATCGGGGATCAGGGATCAGGAATCAGAAGAAGCAAACCATGCGTATACTGACCACTGACCACAGGCCACGAAGCGCGCGCGCTGTCCTCTGTCCTCTTTTTCACACCACGGCTACCTCACGATGAAACCCGGCAAGAATTACTCCGAACTCTGTTACTCCTTTATCTATGACACTTCATGGCTGGGCGACTATGAAGTCACCACCGACGAACTCTGCACCCAGATCGGCATGGCCCTGTCCATTGTCGGGACGGATGGGGCGCTGGCGGACATTGCCCCCGACCTCGACCGCCTGCAGGCGCTGGCGATGCACGCGAACGGCTCCATCCGAGGGAAAATGGCCGTCGAAGAGACCGACCTGGACTGGCTGCATGCGCGCTACGATCATTACAGCGCCTTGGCGGAACGCCAGGAACCCGGCCGTCTGAAACATTTCGTCCTGCCGCGCGGCCTTGTTCCCGTGCCGCAACTCCACCAGGCGCGCTCGACCGCCAAGAAAGCCATCCGCGCCTTGGTGCGCGTGGAACAGGAAGGCCGCGCCCTCCCCCCGATCATTCCCCGGCTTCTGAACCTGATGTGCAATTTCCTCTTCCTCCTCACCGTCATCGTCAACCACCGGCACGGCACAAGCGAGCCGGTATTTATCAGCAAAAGCTACGGGTCAGGAGTCAGGGATCAGGAATCAGAAGACAGAGCGGCCGCTGGCTTTGTCGTCTGTAATCTGTAATCGGAAGAGCCGCGCCAACTGACTACTGAGCCACTGACCACAAAGCGA
>JAITDH010000148.1 GCA_031282665.1 Zoogloeaceae bacterium
AAATGATGAATACAAGCGCCTTCGGGCGCGCGCAGCGCGCCCTACAAGGGCCGTTTGATTTGATTTGCGATGCTGCGCATCGGTGTGGAGTAGGAATGTCGGATTGCGCCTTCGGCTTATCCAACCTACTTCAACCTACCCTGTTCAGTCCTCTGTCTTCCGTCCCGGTCTTTGCCAGCCAGCCTGGGTGATTTGCTCGCGCGCGCGCATCAGGGTGAGCGCGTCGGGTGGCGCGTTCCTGCACAGGGTGGTGCCGGCTCCGACAGTGGCGTTGCGGCCTACCGTGACCGGCGCGACCAGTTGGGTGTCGGAGCCGATGAAGGCGCCGTCTTCGATGATGGTCCGGTGTTTGTTCGCGCCGTCGTAATTGCAGGTGATGACGCCCGCGCCGACGTTGACCCGCGCGCCGATCTCGGCGTCGCCCAGGTAGGCCAGGTGGTTGGCCTTGCTGCCTTCGCCGAGGCGGGTATTCTTGATTTCGACGAAGTTGCCGACATGCGCGCCGGCGGCGAGTTCCGCGCCGGGGCGTAATCGCGCGTAGGGGCCGACGACGCTGTCCGGGCCGATGGCCGCGCCTTCGATGTGGGTGAAGGCGGCAATGCGCGCGCCGGCGGCAATGCGGGCGTCGCGGATGACGCAATAGGGGCCGATGGCGACCGCTTCCGCCAGGTCGACCACCCCTTCGAACACGCAACCCACGTCGATGCTCACGTCCCGCCCGCAGGAAAGAAGGCCGCGGATGTCGAGGCGGTCGGGGTCGAAAAGATGCACGCCCGCCGCCATGAGCGCGTCGGCTTGGCGGCGCTGGTAGCGGCGTTCGAGCGCCGCCAGTTGCGCCCTGTCGTTGACCCCTTCGGCTTCCCATGCCGTCCGCGGGTGGGCGGCGCGGACGGCGACTCCGCTCGCGACGGCCTTTTGCACCACGTCGGTCAGGTAATACTCGCCTTGGGCATTGTCGTTTTGCAGGCCGGCGAGCCATTCCCCGGCGACACCGGCGGGCAGGACCATGATGCCGGTATTGATTTCCCGGATTTGCCGCTCGGCGGCGCTCGCGTCCTTTTCTTCGACGATGGCGCGGATCGCGCCATTCGCGTCGCGCACGATGCGCCCGTAACCGCGGGGATCGGCAAGCTCCACGGTCAACAGGCCGAGGCCCTGGCCGGCTTGATGGAGCAGGTTTTCCAGGGTGGCTTTTTCGATCAGCGGCACGTCGCCATAGAGGACGAGGAGGGGAAGGGCGGGGTCGATATACGGCAGCGCTTCCCTGACGGCGTGCCCGGTGCCGTGTTGCTCGGCCTGCAAGACCCAGCACAGATCCTCGCCGGGAATGCTCTGCCGGACGGCTTCGCCGCCATGCCCATGCACCACGGCCAGCCGCGCGGGGGCAAGCTGCCGGGCGGTATCCAGGACGTGCTGCAACAGGGGTTTGCCGGCCAGCGGATGGAGCACCTTGGGCAGCGCCGAGCGCATGCGCTTGCCCTGTCCGGCGGCGAGAATGACGATATTGAGCGACATGGGAATCCCCGCGAATCCGGAAATCAGGGGGTTTCGTCCTGGCCGGCAAGAATTTCGGAAAGGACGTGCAGGCCCCGGTTGGAGACGACCCAGTGCAGCATGTTCTTGTCGCTGATGCGGGTGTCGATCAATCCCATGCCCTTCAATACCGCGAGGCGCTGGTTGAGGAGTTCGCGGCCGAGGCCGGTTTTTTCGGTCAGCGCGGCGAGGTTGCCATAGACATAGCTTTCGTCCGCCAGGGCGCGCAGGATGTCCACGTCGTTATAGGTCAGCGCTTCCCGGCTTTCCTGCCAGCCTTCCCCGTTGAACGGCGCGCCGGACTGTTGCAGGTTTTCCAGTTGCGCCGACAGGTTTTCGTGCGCCGCGCGCAGTTCGTCCAGTTCCTGCCGTATCTCGTCGCGCAGGCGTTCCTGTTCTTCCTGGTAGAAGGAAGCGGGATTTTCGAACAGGCGCCGAATCGCCACGACGTAGATCAGGCAGAAGGCGGCGAATACGAAGAATTCGCCGGGGCTGTTGCGGGCGGCGCTCAGGAGATTGCTGGAAAGCATGTTGAGCAGCAGGGGCGCGGTCAGCGCGGTAACGATGCCGAGGATGACATGGCGCCGCCGATCCTCGTGCCTGCCGTATTGGCGTTCCGCCAGGTAGGCATTGGCAATGCCGCCCAGGATGCCCGCCACGAGCATCAGGGCAAGGGAAAAGAAAAGATGGGCGTCGAAAACGCCGATCCGGCTTACTTCCAGCGAGGGTTGCAGATCCAATTTATCTTCTCCTTGTCGGCGAAAGCGAAGGCGGGTCGGGGAAAAATTTTCTTGCGGGACACGGGGCAGGCAGCGAACAGGAAACGGTATGAAAACAACATGCGAGCAATACGCTAACTTTGCCCGAAACCCTTTGCTCGAAACCGATTGCCGCCCAGTCTACTCAGAAGCGTAACAATTTTCAAGGTTGTAAAAAAAGCTCCATCATTCCAGGGGAATGGCGGAGCTTTCTGCTTGTCGATGCCATTTCAGCGTGGCAGGAGCGAACTGCCGCGCAGGAAGACATCGACCGCGCGGGCGCATTGGCGGCCTTCGCGGATCGCCCAGACGACGAGCGACTGACCGCGCCGCACGTCGCCGGCGGCGAAAACGCCCGGCACGCTGGTCTGGTATGCCGTCTCGCCCTCGGTTCCCGCCCGGGCGTTGCCGCGCTCGTCCTTTTCGACGCCGAACGCTTCCAGCAGACCGGCCGAGGGGTGGAGAAAACCCATCGCCAGGAAGACGGCATCGCAGGGCAGTTCGAATTCGGAGCCTTCGATTTCCGTCATCTTGCCGCCCTTCCATTCCACCCGCACGACCCTGGCGGCCTTGACGCGCCCGTTGCCGTCGTCGATGAAGGACTTGGTCGCCACGGAAAATTCGCGCCGCGTATGCCCTTCCTTGTGCGAGGAGGATGTCCGCAGCTTCAGGGGCCAGTAGGGCCAGGTCAGCGCCTTGTGTTCCTGTTCCGGCGGCATCGGCATGAGTTCGAGCTGGGTGATGGAGAGCGCGCCCTGGCGGTAGCTGGTGCCGACACAGTCGGAACCCGTGTCGCCCCCGCCGATGACGACGACGTGCTTGTCCTTGACGTTGATCGGGTTGGCGATGCCCAACTGGACTTCCTTGTTCTGCGGGATCAGGAATTCGAGCGCCGCGTGGATGCCGGCGAGTTCGCGTCCCGGCACCGGCAGGTCGCGCGGGACTTCGGAACCGGCGGCGAGCACCACCGCGTCGAATTCCTGGCGCAGATCTTCGGCGCGGATTTTTTCCATGGCGTCGCTGTTGATCCCCGCCGGCAGTTTGTCGTCGCCCACCAGGACGCCCTTGCGGAAGGTCACCCCTTCGGCTTCCAGTTGCGCGACGCGCCGGTCGATGACGGCCTTGTCGAGTTTGAAATCGGGAATGCCGAAGGCCAGCAGGCCGCCGGGGCGGCTGCTTTTCTCGAACACGGTCACGGCGTGTCCCGCGCGCGCCAGTTGTTGCGCGGCGGCCAGCCCCGCCGGGCCGGAGCCGACGATGGCGACCTTCTTCCCGCTCATGGCCGCTGCCGGCCGCGGGGTGATCCAGCCGCGTTCCCAGCCCTTGTCGGCAATCGCGTGCTCGATGGATTTGATGCCGACCGGCGCGGCGTTGATCCCCAGGGTGCAGGCCGCTTCGCAGGGAGAAGGACAGATGCGCCCGGTGAATTCGGGGAAATTGTTGGTCGAATGGAGGACGGCGAGCGCCTGTTCCCAATCGCCCTTGTACACCAGGTCGTTCCAGTCGGGAATGATGTTGTTGACCGGGCAGGCGTTGTTGCAGAACGGGATGCCGCAATCCATGCAACGCGCACCTTGCAGGGACGCCGCCTCGTCGGAAAGGGAGTGGACGAATTCCCGGTAGTGCTGGACGCGCTTCTTGACCGCCTCGTGCAATTCTTCCTGGCGTTCGTATTCGAGAAATCCGGTTGGCTTGCCCATTTTAAGCGGCCTCCTTGACTGCCGCTGCCGCCAGTTCGGTCAGGGCACGGCGATATTCATGGGGAAATATCTTGACGAATTTTTCCCGGCTTTGCGCCCAGTCGGCGAGCACGGCCTTGGCGCGCAGGCTGCCGGTGGTTTTCGCGTGGCGCTCGACGAGTCTCTGCAAGAGGATTTCGTCGGCCTCGCCCCGATGGAAAGGGCCAGCCTGTTCATCGGCGGGCAGCACCTTTTCCAGTTCCACCTGGGCGAGATTGCAGCGCTCCCGGAAGCTGCCTTCCTCGTCCAGCACGTAGGCGATGCCGCCGGACATGCCCGCCGCGAAATTGCGCCCGGTCATGCCGAGCACGACCACCGTTCCGCCGGTCATGTATTCGCAGCCGTGATCGCCGACGCCTTCCACGACGGCGGCGCCGCCGGAATTGCGCACGCAGAAGCGTTCTCCCGCCACGCCGGAGAAATAGGCTTCGCCATCCGTCGCGCCGTACATCACGGTATTGCCGATAATCATGTTGCCGCTGGCCTCGGCGCGAAAGTTCGGATGCGGGCGCACCACGATGCAGCCGCCGGACAATCCCTTGCCGACGTAATCGTTGCCTTCGCCGATGAGTTCGAGGAAGACGCCCCTGGCGAGGAAGGCGCCGAAGCTCTGTCCCGCCGTTCCGGTCAGGGAGATGTGTATCGTGTCGTCCGGCAGGCCCGCCGCGCCGTAACGGCTGGCGATCCGCCCGGAAAGCATGGCGCCCACCGTGCGGTTGATGTTCCTGATCGGCATTTCGATGCGCACCTTTTCGCCCTGTTCCAGGGCCGGTTTCGCCTGCGCGATGAGTTGCAGGTCGAGCGCCTTTTCGAGATTGTGATTCTGCCGGTCGCTGTGCAGGCGGCCGATCTCCGCGCCCGCCGCGGGTTCCTGGAAGATGCGGGAGAAATCCAGGCCCTTCGCCTTCCAGTGCTCGATGCCCTGGCGCTTTTCCAGGAGATCGAAACGGCCGATCAATTCGTCGAATTGCCGGATGCCCATCTGGGCCATCAGTTCGCGCACTTCCTCGGCGACGAAGAAGAAATAATTGACCACGTGCTCCGGCTGGCCGGAGAAACGCTTGCGCAGCACGGGATCCTGCGTCGCCACGCCGACCGGGCAGGTGTTCAGGTGGCACTTGCGCATCATGATGCAGCCTTCCACCACCAGGGGAGCGGTGGAAAAGCCGAATTCGTCCGCGCCCAGCAGCGCGCCGACCAGCACGTCGCGCCCCGTGCGCACCTGTCCGTCGACCTGCACGCGCACCCGCGAACGCAGATGGTTCAGCACCAGCGTCTGCTGCGTTTCCGCCAGCCCCAGTTCCCAGGCGCTGCCCGCGTGCTTGATCGAGGATTGCGGCGAGGCGCCGGTGCCGCCGTCGTGGCCGGAAATCACCAGATGGTCGGCCTTCGCCTTGGTCACCCCCGCCGCCACCGTGCCGACGCCGACCTCCGCCACCAGTTTCACGGAAATGCTCGCCTTCGGATTGACGTTCTTCAGGTCGTGGATCAGTTGCGCCAAGTCCTCGATGGAATAGATGTCATGGTGCGGCGGCGGCGAGATGAGGCCGACGCCGGGCACGGAATGGCGCAGGAAGCCGATGTATTCGGACACCTTGTGCCCCGGCAACTGGCCGCCTTCGCCGGGCTTCGCGCCCTGCGCCATCTTGATCTGGATCTGGTCGGCATTCACCAGGTACTCGGTCGTCACGCCGAAGCGCCCGGAGGCCACCTGCTTGATCGCCGAGCGCAGCGAATCGCCCTCCTGGAAGGTGTAGTCGCGCTCGATGCGATGCGCGCCGATGACCTCGGAGAGCTTCTGCCCCGCTTGCAACGGCTTGAAACGCCGCGCGTCCTCGCCGCCCTCGCCGGTATTCGATTTCCCGCCGATGCGGTTCATGGCGATGGAAAGGGTGGTGTGCGCCTCGGTCGAAATGGAACCCAGGGACATGGCGCCGGTCACGAAACGCTTGACGATTTCCTTCGCCGGTTCCACCTCGTCGAGCGGCACGGGCTCGCCCGCCGGCTTGATCTCGAAGAGGCCGCGCAGGGTCAGGTGGCGCTTCGTCTGGTCATTGATGATGCGCGCGAATTCCCGGTAGGTCTCGTACTTGCCGGAGCGCGTCGCGTGTTGCAGCTTGGCGATGGCGTCCGGCGTCCACAGGTGTTCCTCGCCGCGAATGCGAAAGGCGTATTCGCCGCCCGCGTCCAGCATGTTGACGAGCACCGGATCGTCGGAAAAGGCTGCCTGATGCAGGCGCAGGGCTTCCTCCGCCACCTCGAAGACGCCGATCCCCTCGATCCGGGAAGGCGTGCCGGTGAAATATTTATCGACGAACGCCTGCTGCAAACCGAGCGCCTCGAAGATCTGCGCCCCGGTATAGGACATGTAGGTGGAAATGCCCATCTTCGACATGACCTTGCGCAGGCCCTTGCCGATCGCCTTGACGAAATTCTCGATATTTTTCTTCGCCTTTTCGGCATCCCCCCGCGCCAGCGAGGCGAGCGTTTCCAGCGCGAGATAGGGATGCACGGCCTGCGCGCCGTAGCCGCCGAGGAGAGCGAAATGGTGTGTCTCCCGCGCCGAGCCGGTTTCCACCACCAGCCCGGTGGAGGTGCGCAAGCCCTTTTCCACCAGATGCTGGTGGATGGCGGAAGTCGCCAGGAGCGCCGGGATGGCCAGATGCGCGCGATCCATCTTGCGGTCGGAGACGATCAGGATGTTCACGCCCTGCTTGACCGCGTCCTCGGCTTCCGCCGCCAGCGAAGCCAGGCGGGCCTCGATACCCTCGCTGCCCCAGGCCGCCGGATAGCAGATGTCGATTTCATGCGAGCGCAGCTTGCCGCAGGTATATTTGCCGATATGCCGGATCTTTTCCATGTCATCCGCGAGGAGCACCGGCTGCGCCACCTCCAGCCGGATCGGCGGATTGATCTCGGTCGTATTGAGAAGATTGGGCTTCGGGCCGACGAAGGAGACCAGCGACATCACCAGTTCTTCCCGGATCGGGTCGATGGGCGGGTTCGTCACCTGCGCGAAGAGTTGCTTGAAATAGTTGTACAGCACCTTCGGGCGATGGGAGAGGATCGGCAGGGCGGCATCGTTGCCCATCGAGCCGGTCGGCTCTTCGCCCGTGTTCGCCATGGGCGCGAGGATGAACTTCACATCCTCCTGCGTATAACCGAACGCCTGCTGCCGGTCGAGCAGCGATTCGCCGCTCGCCTCGCTGGCCTCCTCGACCACGGGAAGCTCGTTGAGCCGGATGCGGATCTTATCGATCCATTCGCGGTAGGGGCGCGCGTTGGCGAGCGAATCCTTCAATTCCTTGTCATTGATGATGCGCCCCTGTTCCATGTCGATGAGGAACATCTTGCCCGGTTGCAGACGCCACTTGCGGACGATCTTCTCCTCGGGAATCGGCAGGACGCCGGATTCGGAAGCCATGACCACCAGATCATCGTCCGTCACCAGATAGCGGGCCGGGCGCAGGCCGTTGCGGTCGAGCGTCGCGCCGATCTGGCGGCCGTCGGTGAAGGCCACGGCGGCCGGGCCGTCCCACGGCTCCATCATGGCCGCGTGATATTCGTAGAAGGCGCGCCGGTTCTCGTCCATTGTCGCGTGTTTTTCCCAGGCCTCCGGAATCAGCATCATCATCGCGTGCGCCAGCGAATAACCGGACATGACCAGCAGTTCCAGCGCGTTGTCGAAAGCGGCGGAATCGGATTGGCCGGGATAGTGCAGCGGCCATATCTTGTTGAGATCGTCGCCGAGGAGCGGCGAAAAAGTCGCCTGCGAACGGGCGGTGAACCAGTTCACATTGCCGCGCACCGTATTGATCTCGCCATTGTGCGCGATCATCCGGAAGGGATGCGACAGATCCCAGGTGGGGAAGGTATTGGTGGAAAAACGCTGGTGCACCAGCGCGAAAGCGGAAACCGTGCGCGGGTCCTGTATATCCTTGTAATACAGCCCGACCTGGCCGGCGAGGAGCATCCCCTTGTAATTGACGGTGCGGGCGGAAAAGGAAGGCGCGTAGAACTTGCCGCCATGCTTCAGCTTCAGCGCCTTGATGGCGTTCGCGCTGCGGCGGCGCACGACGTAGAGTTTCCTTTCCAGCGCGTCGGTGGTCAGCACATCCGCGCCGCGCCCGATGAATACCTGCCGGATGACCGGCTCGTTCGCCCGCACGGCGGCAGACTTGATGACATCGTGATCGACGGGCACGTCGCGCCAGCCGAGGATCACCTGTCCTTCCGCCTTGGTATTGCGCTCGATCTCCGCCTCGCAGGCCTGCCGGGAAGCCTCCTCGCGCGGCATGAAGAAGGTACCGACGCCGTATTCCCCGGCGGCGGGCAGGCGCACGCCCTGCCTTGCCATTTCTTCCCGGTACAGTTGATCGGGAATCTGGATCAGGATTCCCGCCCCGTCGCCCATCATGGGATCCGCGCCTACCGCGCCCCGATGGTCGAGGTTCCGCAGGATCAGCAACCCCTGTTCGATGATATCGTGCCGTCGCGCCCCTTTCATATGGGCCACGAAACCCACGCCGCAAGCGTCGTGCTCATTCGCCGGATCATACAGACCCTGCTGTTCTACTGTTTCAGGTACGCCAACCATTGTGCTTGATTCCTTCCTCGACATGGGCCGGGCAAAAACTTGGGAAAGCCACGCAATATAACGCCAATACCCTTTGCAATCAAGGTATTTCCCGCC
>JAITDH010000188.1 GCA_031282665.1 Zoogloeaceae bacterium
ACCGTGGTGGACAGCCGGAATTCCGGCGCGCCGGAGAGGCCGCCGGCTTCCTTGCCGTAGGGCAGATGCTCGACCCCGGCGCGGGAGAGCGTGGTGTTGGTCGCGATCGCCGCGTCCATCCGGTGCCGCCGGAGCGCGTCGGCGATCGCCTGTATCTGCGCGTCTTCCAGGTCGGGGGCGATCTTCAGCGCCAGCGGGGTGTAGCGGCCGTGCCGGTCGGCAAGGCGCGATTGCGCCGCCTTGAGGCGGGAAAGCAGATCATCCAGCGCCTCGTCCTTTTGCAGGTCGCGCAGGTTTTTCGTGTTCGGGCTGGAAATATTGACGGCTACATAACTGGCGACGGCATAGACCTTTTCCAGGCAGGAAAGGTAGTCCTCCGCCGCCTTTTCCAGTGGGGTATCGGCGTTTTTCCCGATATTGACGCCGAGGATGCCGCCATTCTTGGGAAAGCGCGCCCGGGCGACGCGGGAGAGCAGGGCGTCCACGCCCTGGTTGTTGAAACCCATGCGGTTGATGATCGCCTCCGCCTTGGGAAGGCGGAAAAGACGCGGTTTCGGGTTGCCGGGCTGCGGCCGCGGCGTCACCGTGCCGACCTCGATATGCCCGAAGCCGAAGGATGCCAGCGCGTCGATGTATTGGCCGTTCTTGTCCAGGCCGGCGGCCAGGCCGACGCGGTTGGGAAAGGTCAGCCCCATGACTTCGACAGGATCGCTGACCGTTTTTTTCGGCGCCAGACCCGAGGCATGCAGGCCGGAAAGCGCGCAAAGACTCAGGTTGTGCGACTTTTCGGCATCCAGGGTGAACAGGGCGCGGCGGAGGAGGGAATAGAACATGGCGGAATTGTACCTTGTCAGGAATCAGGTATCAGGAATCAGGGGACAGAGACAGAGCGCAGGGGATTCGCGCCGTCGTCAAATCCTATCCGGAGGCATAGCGGCCTATCAATGCAGATGCCACTGCAACAAATATGGTGCATTGGGGTTATCCAGTCCCCACAACCACATGCAGGCAATAGCAATGTACAGCAGCGCGAAGACTATTTGCTTTTGCGGGCTGGAATAAACGAGTATTGGGATATGGATAAAACCGATTGCACAAAACCAGAAAAAGAAAAGATAGACCGTTAAAGCCAGCGGACTATCCAATATAGCAGTCAAGAGGATTTTTACATTCACTACGTTGGAAATGACGCAAAGTACATCCCAATAGCCGATGTATTGCAACGATATTCCCTTGCTCATATTGCTATTGCGCGGGTCGAGATAGGGATGTTTTTCGTAGAGTCTATTACACTCTTCCGCCCATTGCATCCAAGCCCTGTGCTCACTATGCGGCGGTTCCGGCGGCAATTTTGGAAAGCACATTTCAGTTTCTCCTGTGAGAATTAGCACGGCGGGTAGGTTGGATGGAGCCGAGGGCGTAATCCGACATTCGTTCATACCGGCGCTTGCGCCACTGTTGTTTGATTTGCGATGCCGCGCATCGTGGAATACGAATGTCGGATTACGCTTCGCTTATCCAACCTACCCAACCTACAAAACCGCCTCAGCTTTCATTGGCTGGAAAAATCCAGGCGGATCAGTTTCCACTCTCCGCCTTCTTTCGCCCAGCCCAGGCGGACGTGGTAGCGGGAGGCGTTTTCCGGGATCAGGCCCTCGGCGCCCATCAGGGCGACTTCGCCTTCGCTGGTGGCGCGGTCGGGGGAGCGGGCGTCGATGCGATTGTCCAGGCTCATGGTCAGGATGCTGATGTTCTTGTAGCGGGTGAACATCAGCAGCATGGTGCGCCGCGCCCAGTCGCGGTTTTCATCCGGCGCGCGGGCGACGAAATCCGTGTGCAGGATGTCGAGGACGCGGGCGGAGTCCTTGCTCTCCAGCGCGGACTGCAATTCACCCGTCGCGCGCGCCAAGGCGGCTTCCGGAGTCTCGCCCGCGCAGCCGGGCAGGAACAGAAGACAGAGGACGGAGGAGAGGAGACAGAACGCGCGCGCAGCGCGCTTTGTAGTCTGTAGTCCGTGGTCGGTGGCCGGTATGCGCATGGGTTGCTCCTTCTGATTACTGGATACTGGTGCCTGATTCCAAAGGCCGCGCAGCGGCCGCTCTGTCCTCTGTCCTCCGTCTTCTGGAAACGATCTGTCACAGTTCGGCATTCTCTCACCGAAAGGAGCCTGTTATATTACGCTCGAATTTGTTTCCAGGAACACGATTTTGTCTTTGTCACGTTTTTTCCCCCTGTTCGCCTGCCTGTTCTGCGCGTCGTTGCAGGCCGCGCCGGATCCTTTCGATGTGGAAAGCGGGATCGCCGCGCCCTGTCCGCAGCCGGGCGGCATGGCGGCGCCGGAGGCGCCCCTGGGGCTCGCGGAGGTGATCGACCTTGCCCTGTGCCGCAATCCGAAGACCCGCGCCGCCTGGGCGAACGCCAGGATAGAAGCCAGCCTGGCCGGGGCGGCGCAGGCGAGCTATCTGCCGAGCCTGGCGGGCGACGTCGGCGGCAGGCGGCAGCGGAGCAGGACGGAAGGCGAATCCGCGCAGACGGTGCGCCAGGGGAGCGCCAATCTGAGCCTTTCCTATCTTCTCTTCGATTTCGGCGGACGCGCCGCCAATCTGGAAAATCGCCGGCAATTGCTGAACGCCGCCATCGCCCAGCAGGATGTGACCCGGCAGGCCGTGTTCCTGGAAGCCTTGCAGGCGTTCTATCAGGTGCATGCGCAGACGGCGGCGCTGGAAGCGGCGAAAGCCTCCGAGGCGGCGGCGGAAAAAAGTTTCCGGGCCGCCGACGCCCGCCATCGCGCCGAGGTGGCCACGCCCGCCGACAAATTGCAGGCGCAGACGGCCTTTTCCCAGGCGAGCCTGAACCGTATCCGCATCGAGGGGCAACTGCGCAACGCGCAGGGGACGCTGGCCAATGTGATCGGCCTGGACGCGCATCAGGCGGTGCGCCTGGAAGATCCGGGCGCGGCGCTTGCCGGTGCCCTGTCCGGCAACGGCAGCGGGAGCGCGCCGGATTTTTCCGCCCGGCTGGATGCGCTGATCGCTTTCGCGAAAGCCCAGCGTCCGGATCTCGCCGCCGCCGAGGCGCGTTACCAGGCGGCGAAGGCGGCGGTCGATGTCGCCCGTTCGCAGGGCCTGCCGACCCTCAACCTTTCCGCCGCTTCCGGCCGCCAGCGCAGCGATGGCCTGGACAGCCGCAGCGGCAGCCTCAATGTCACCCTGAACATCCCGCTGTTTACCGGCTTTTCCACCAGCTACCAGATCCGCGCCGCGGAAGCGCGCCTGGAAGCCAGCGCCATCGAGCAGGAACAGCTCGCGCAGCAGGCGAGCCTGGATGTCTGGCAGGCCTGGCAGGCGTTGCGCACCGCGACGCAGAGCCTGGAGAGCACGGCGGACCTGCTCGCCTCCGCCGAGGCTTCCGAACGGGTGGCGCTGGGGCGCTACCAGGCGGGGGTGGGCAATATCCTGGACGTGCTGAACGCGCAAAGCGCCCTGGCGGATGCCCGGATGCAGCGGATCGCCGCCGCCTACGACTGGAACATCAATCGCGCCGCGCTCGCCAGCGCCCTGGGAACGCTGGATAAACGGCTGCTCGACGAATCTTTCACCTTTGCCGCGCCATGAAACCACTCTTCAAGAAAAAACTCGTTCTGTTCCTCGTCCTCTTCCTCCTGGCGGGCGGCCTTCTCTTTTGGTACGCGGGCGGCGACCGCCGTTCCCCGGCGGAGCGCTACCAGTTTTCCACGCTGGAAAACGGGCCGATCCAGCAGAGCGTTTCCGCCAACGGGACCCTCAATCCGGTAACGCTGGTCAGCGTCGGCACGCAGGTTTCCGGCAGCGTCAAGGCGCTGTACGTCGATTTCAACGACGAGGTGGAAAAGGGGCAGATCCTGGCGGAACTGGACGACGCCACGCTCGCCGCGCAGGCGCGGCAAAGCGAGGCCAGCCTGATGAGCGCGCGCGCCTCGCTGGATCTCGCCGCCGCCAACGAAAGGCGGATGCGCGCCCTGTTCGCGCAGGAATACGTCTCCCGGCAGGAACTCGACCAGGCGGTGCAGGCGCTGAAGAGCGCCCAGGCGCAGACGCACCAGGCCAGCGCGCTGGCGGACAAGGACAAGGCCAATCTCGGCTACACCATCATCCGCTCGCCGGTTTCCGGCGTGGTGGTCGATCGCCAGGTCGACGTCGGCCAGACGGTGGCCGCCAGCTTCCAGACGCCCACCCTGTTCAAGATCGCGCAGGATCTCGACAAGATGCAGATCGACTCCGCCTTTGCCGAGGCCGATGTGGGCAACATCAAGGTGGGGCAGTCGGTGCGCTTCACCGTCGACGCCTTCCCCGACCGCAGCTTTTCCGGCGTGGTGCGGCAGGTGCGCCTGAATCCCACCACCACTTCCAATGTGGTGACCTACAACGTGGTGGTGGTGGTGGACAATCCGGGACACATCCTTCTGCCGGGCATGACCGCCTATGTCAATATCGTGGTCGCGCACCGGGAAGCGGCGCTGCTCGTGCCCAACGCGGCGCTGCGCTTCCGGCCGCCGAGCGGGAACGGGACGGGGAAAGCGAAAAACAACGCGCCGGGCGGCATCCTCGGCATGAGCGGGCCGCGCATGGGGCCACCGGGTGGCGGGGCGAAGGAAAGCAGCGGCCTCAACGCCAGCCCCGGCGCCCAAGGCACCCTATATGTGCTGCGCGATGGGCAACTGATGCCGGTGACGGTCAAGCTGGGCATCACCGACAATCGCCACACGGAAATCCTGGAAGGCGCGCTGCAAGCCGGCGACCGGGTCGCCACCGGCGAAGCGGGCACCGTTCCCGAGGATTCCAGCGGCAACATGCGCTTCCGCCCATTCTGACGAGGTAGCACGGATGCCCGTTCCCGTCATCGACATTCGCCACCTGTACAAGGATTACGCGACACCCCTCGGCCCTTTCCCGGTATTGAAGGACGTCAATCTCACCGTGCATGCCGGGGAATTCGTCGCCATCATGGGCCCCTCCGGATCGGGCAAATCCACCTTCATGAACATCCTCGGCTGCCTGGATCACCCGACATCTGGCGACTATATCCTGAACGGGCAGGACATCGCCGCGCTGGACAAGGACGCCACCGCCCATCTGCGCGGGCGGACGCTGGGCTTCGTCTTCCAGGGCTTCAACCTCCTGCCGCGCATGAACCTGGAAGACAACGTGGCCCTGCCGCTGGTGTACTTCGACATCCCCAAGGCCGAACGGCGCGAACGCGCGCGCGTCCAGCTCGCCAAGGTGGGCCTGGAACGCTACGCGGCCTCCCTGCCGAACCGCATCTCCGGCGGGCAGCAGCAGCGCGTCGCCATCGCCCGCGCCCTGGTCAACCATCCCCGCCTGATCCTCGCCGACGAACCGACGGGTAATCTCGACAGCCACACCAGCGAAGAAATCATGCAACTTTTCACCAGCCTGAACCGGGAAGGCATCACCATCATCCTGGTCACGCACGAACCGGACATCGCCCTGCACGCCGGGCGGCAGGTGCGTTTCCTCGACGGCTGCATCGTCCAGGACGCGCCGACGCACCTGCATGTGGAACATGCGGAACACATGGAACACGCGGAGGCCGCGCCATGATGCTCGGCGGCATGCTGCACGAAGCCTGGAGCGCGATGGGCGCGAACCGCCTGCGCACCCTGCTGACCATGCTCGGCATGGTCATCGGCGTCGGCGCCGTGGTGCTGATGATGTCCATCGGGCAGGGCGCGCAATTCGCCGTCAAGGCGAGCATCGACTCGATGGGCAGCAATCTGTTCATCGTGCTTTCCGGCGGCTCGATGATCGGCGGCGCGCGCAGCGGCACCGGCAACGCCCCCACGCTGACCACGGCGGACGCCGAGGCGATCCGCGAACTCCCCGGCGTCGTCGCCGCCTCGCCCACCCACATGGGATCGTCGCAACTGATCTACGGGGCGCAGAACTGGAATACGTACATCACCGGCGCCACCCCGGATTACCTCGACGTGCGCTCCTGGCCGCTCGTCGCGGGCAACTCCTTCACCGAATCCGACCAGCGATCCGCCACCCGCGTCGCCCTGATCGGGCAGAGCGTCGCGGAAAATCTTTTCGGCGAGGAAGACCCGGTGGGAAAAACGCTGCGCATCGGGCAGGCCCCCTACCTGATCCTCGGCGTCCTCGCCCGCAAGGGGCAAAGCCTCGACGGTCGCGACCAGGACGACATGCTCATCATCCCCCTCTCCACCGCGCAAAGAAAACTCTTCGGCACCGCCTTCCCAGGCTCGGTGCGAGCCATCATGGTACGCGCCGAGAATGCCGAAGTCATGCCGCAGGTCGAAATCGCCATCAATGCCCTGCTGCGCCAGCGGCATCGCCTGCGCGAAGCGCAGGAAAGCGATTTCAGCGTGCGCAACCTGACCGCCATCGCCGAATCCGCCGCCGAAACCACGCGCGTCATGTCCCTCCTCCTCGGCGCGATCGCCTCCGTTTCCCTTCTCGTCGGCGGCATTGGCATCATGAACATCATGCTCGTCTCCGTCACCGAGCGCACCCGCGAAATCGGCATCCGCATGGCCATCGGCGCGCGCGAACGCGACGTGCTCACCCAATTCCTCCTGGAAGCCATCCTCATCTCCGTCGCCGGCTGCCTGATCGGTCTCGTCTTCGGCGTGGGCGGCGCCGCCCTGATCAACCTGACGACCGACACCCCGATCGTCATTTCCGGCGGCATCATCCTCGTCGCCTTCTGCGTGGCCGCCGCCACGGGCATTTTCTTCGGCTACTACCCGGCCCGCAAGGCCGCCCGCATGGACCCGATCGAGGCGCTGCG
>JAITDH010000264.1 GCA_031282665.1 Zoogloeaceae bacterium
GCATTTGATGCGCGGCACAAGACCGGCATGTCACAGGCGCAATTCGCAAAGCTGATGGGCGTCTCCGTGCGAACGCTACAGGAGTGGGAACAGGGACGCAGGGAACCTTCCGGGGCGGCGCGAACCCTCCTGAAAATCGCGGCAAGGCGTCCGGAAGTCGTGCTGGAAGTGGCCGCATAACTGAAGCACGCCAGAACGCCTCATTGTGATGCGCCACGCCTCGTGCTTGTCGTCATTCACCCGGTAGGCGCGATGGAGCGCCCCTCGCGTACCGGTAGATCCGTATGGCCCAGCCCCAGATCGCGATCTCGGCGAAAAAGGAAGGATGCAGGAAGAAATTCAGCCACCACGGCGAGAACCTGGCCCGGACGCTGAAAAGCGCATAGGGCTTGTCTACGAACGGCGCGAACCACCAGATGTCGCCCACCACGCTATCGAGAAGGAGATGCAGGAAACCCGCCGCTGAAAAAAGCATTCCGCCGAACGCCCAGGCGCGCGGTTTTTCGCTCTTGCACAAGCGCCAGCCCGCATAAAAAAGCAGGATCAGCACGAGCCAGACCATCGGCCAGTGGGAAAAATAGCGGTGATGATGGGTTTGCCGCTGATCGAGCAGATAAAAGTAGAGCAGATCGAAATCGGGCGCCAGCGCCCCGATGACCGCGATCACGAGCGCCGCCCGCAACGAAATCGGCCAGTCGGCGCGAAACAGCTTCTTCGCGAGGATGTAGCCGGACGGAGCATGCGCGATGAACATCGGCCGACACTACCCGCCGTGATGGGTCAGCAGTTTTTTCAGACCGGCGATGTCGAGGATGCGGATGTGCTTTTGCTGCACCTGGATGAGGCCGTCTTCCTGGAAGCGGGAAAAGGCGCGGGAGACGGTTTCCAGTTTCAGGCCGAGGTAGCTGCCGATTTCTTCCCGGGTCATCCGGAGGTTGAATTCGGCGGGCGAGAATCCGCGCGCCGTGAAACGTTGCGAAAGGTTGAGGAGGAAGGTCGCCAGGCGCTCTTCCGCGCGCATCGCGCCCAGGAGCAGCATGACGCCGTGGTCGCGCACGATTTCCCGGCTCATGACCTTGTGGAAATGGCGTTGCAGGGACTGGATCTCGCGGGAAAGCTGCTCCATGCGGGAAAAGGGAATGTGGCAGACTTCGCTGTCTTCCAGGGCGATGGCGTTGCAGGAATGGCGCTCGCCGCTGATTCCGTCCAGGCCGAGGAGTTCGCCGGCCATCTGGAATCCCGTCACTTGCTCGCGCCCGTCTTCGAGCAGGACATCCGTCTTGAAAAAACCGGAACGGATCGCGTAGATGTATTCGAATGCCTGCCCCGTCCGGTAGAGGCTTTCCCCGCGCTTGATCCGCTTGCGCACATTGATGAGTTCATCGACACGCGCCATTTCTTCGTTGGAAAGGCCGAGCGGCAGACAGAGTTCACGCAGGTTGCAACTGGAGCAGACGGTTTTGATGACGGACAGCGGCAAATCCCTGAGAGGAGAAAGGTGAGACATTCAATTTCCTTTTTTCAACTGCTTTGCGAGGGCGGCTGCTTGATCTAGGTCAATCAGTGCAAATAGGTCAGCCAAGATAATCTCCGCTTCAAGAACAAGCTTATCGTCTTGTATTTCCAATGAATTTTTCGACTGCCCAACTGGTCTTCGACCAGGAGATCATCCGCCGTTTCGATGTCAACGGCCCGCGTTATACATCTTATCCGACCGCCGACCGTTTCGTCGAAGCATTCAACGCGGACGCCGCCCGGTCGTGGCTTGGCAAACGCAATGTCGGCGGGATCAGTCGACCGCTCTCATTATACTTTCACATCCCCTTTTGCAGCACAATTTGTTATTACTGCGCGTGCAACAAGATCATAACCAAGGATCATGGACGCAGCGCCAAGTATCTGAAATACCTCGCCCGCGAAGTCGCCTTGCAAAGCGGATACCTGGATGGCGAGCATGAGGTCATTCAACTGCACTGGGGCGGCGGCACGCCGACCTTCCTGTCGCACGATGAAATGCGGCAGTTGATGGAAGTGACCCGGCGGCATTTCCGCCTGATCGAGGGCGGCGAGTTTTCCATCGAGGTCGATCCGCGCAAGGTGGACGCGGAGACGGTCGCCCTGCTGGGCGGGCTGGGCTTCAATCGCATGAGCGTCGGCGTGCAGGATTTCGATACCGCCGTGCAGCAGGCGATCAACCGCATCCAGAGCGAGGAAGAAACCATCGGCGTCATCCGCGCGGCCCGGGCGAACGGCTTCAAATCCATCTCCATCGACCTGATCTACGGCCTGCCGCGGCAGAGCCTCGCAGGGTTCGAGCGCACCCTGGAGCGGATTCTCGCCATGCAGCCCGACCGCCTCTCCATCTACAACTACGCGCACCTGCCCGCGCTGTTCAAGCCGCAGCGCCGGATCAGCGAGGCCGACATGCCCTCCCCCGACGCGCGCCTGGCGATACTCGCGCTGGCGATACAGAAGCTCACCGACGCCGGATATGTCTACATCGGCATGGATCACTTCGCCAAGCCGGACGACGAGCTTGCCGTCGCCCAGCGGCAAGGGCGGCTGCACCGCAATTTCCAGGGCTATTCCACCTATGCCGATTGCGACATGCTGGCCTTCGGCATTTCTTCCATCAGCAAGGTGGGGCCGACCTATTCGCAGAACGTGAAAACCCTGGATGAATATTACGACCGCCTGGACGCGCAGATGCTGCCGGTCTTTCGCGGCATCAGCCTGAACGCGGACGACATCCTGCGTCGCGCCATCATCCAGGCGCTGATGTGCCACTTCGAGCTTTCCATCGAATCCATCGAAAGCGCGCACCTCATCGACTTCAAATCCTATTTTGCGGCCGAACTGGAGGATTTGCAGGAAATGCAGGCCGCGGGGCTGGTCAGGGTGGACAACGAATGGATCACGGTATTGCCGCCGGGCCGGATGCTGGTGCGGGTCATTTCCATGGTCTTCGACCGCTACCTGCGCGCCGACCGGCAGAGAACGCGCTATTCCAAGGTGATTTAGCGCGGCGGCGTCGATCCGGCCTGTTCCATGTGGAATTTGATGGCCTCGAGCGGGTCGGGCGGATCGACCGGGTAGTGCGCGGCTTCCCACCTTTGCACCAGCGCGAGCAGGATTTCATAACGCTCATCTTCCGGCGTGCCGGGTTCCGGCTCGCTATCAACGTAGATTTCCAGCTCGCGCAATGCCTGTTCGTAGTCGCTCTCGGAACGAATCGGATGAATATCCATGTCAAATATCCGATTCTGTCTTCAGGGGAGGTCGCTGCGCGCTTCGCAATGCCTCGCAACGACATGGTTGGAGGTCAACCGCACGGGTTTTCTCCATTTTGGATTGCACCCTGGAACTATGGCAACCCCGCCAAGAGACTACATCAGGAATCCAGCGGGCAGGCGCCGGCGACGACCTGCAGATCGTTGTCCCGGGCGAAGTTGCGCAGGAACTCGTAGGCTTGTGGGTCCATATCCCGCAGTGTGCCATCGACATATACCGCCTTTTCGCCGTTGTAGTCGCCAGGGCTGACGTAAGGGGAATATTGCGTTTTCTTGTGCGCGCTGACCGCCGACAGAACGCCGGAGAGCCGGTCGGCCCAGTCGCTGGGGCGGAATTTTTTCCCTTCCGCCGTGATGCCCAGGATGATGAAAGATTGAATTTCGCTCATGTCTCGCTCAGTCTCGTTTGGTGTGGATCGAGGCGCCGTGACGCCGTATCGGTATAGTTCTTGGACGGAATTCTATCAGGGTCGGGGATCGGATGTCAGGATCAGGAATCAGGAATATCAGGAATCAGATCCCCTCGCCCGCCCACATGCCGCGCATTCGCTGTCCCGCTCGAAACGGCTGGTTTTCCAGCTTTGGGTCAGGAGGTCGACGCGCAGCAGGCGGCCGCTGAAGGAATGACCCAGGCCGGCGAGGAGTCGCAGGCC